>NZ_JAVJQP010000150.1:0-63142 GCF_040218875.1 Coleofasciculus sp. D1-CHI-01 | reverse complement strand
TAACAGAACCGACTCCGGTACAAAGAAAGGCTTTAGATTTATTGGGCGTAAGCCTGATATGTACCCAGTGAAGCCAAAAGTCAAATCGTCCTAAGCCAAGATATGCATACGGTGTAGCGATTTGTCAAAGGGGAACTTCAGGTTAACAATCCGCTCGATAGCCCAAATTGACTCGTGCCGGAGATTTCCACACGTTCTGAGGCGCTGACTTGGATATCGCCAGCTTCTCCTTGTCCGCGAGTTTGCGCTTCGAGTCGAGAACCTCCTGTCAGTGAAACCGCTTCTGCTGTAATGTCGATGCTGCCACCAGACCCAGTTGCGCCTAATTCTACAGTGGTGCTAATGTTGCTGCTGTTCGCGAGCGCAACGGAACCGCTTATTGCCCTTATAGTTACGCTGCCTCCTTTTCCCTGACCGAAAGTACTGGCATTGATTTGAGCGTTATCAGTTAATTCGGCTGTTCTCTAAAGAAACGGAACCCCCGTTCAGTGCTTGCACTACAACGCTTCCAGCATTTCCGCTACCATTGGTTTGAGCTTCTAAGGTGGCTCCCTCTGTTAAGCGAACAGAGTTACCTGCTGCGATCGCAATATTACCACCGTTGCCTACTCTACGCGACGATGAAGCGGAAATGCTACTCCCCTTAAGCCAGACAGAACCCGCTGCATTAATGGTAATATTTCCAGCATTCCCACCGCTAGTGGTGTCGTCAATGTCGTCAATATCGAAAATCCCTCGACTCCCTGGTGTTTTCACTTCAAAGGAGTAGTAGTCAAATGTACCATTTCCAGTACCATCAATGGATACATGGGGAATTGTATCAGATGATTCAACATTTGGATTCTCTTGGGTTAAAAAAGATAAATCTAGTTTCTGTGCATCTTGGATAGAGTTATTTGAATCATCTGCCTCTTCCTTCAATTTGCCTGAGCTTGAAGAATTATTTTGATGATTTTCAATAGAAACCTGGAGAGTGTATCTTGAACTGTCTGTTGGTGGAGTACCTGATATTGGCATTTCTCCCCCCTGCGTGCCCTCTGATGGAAATTGTCCCACTCCAATAATATATTTTCCATTTTGATTGAACGTGTAATCAATATAAGAGTCTAAAACGCTAGTGCTTCCCCCTGCACCTAATGCCGTCGAAGAATCATCATTTTCCGTCAGTAAGTTACCATTGCTGTCGAATAGGAAAAGTTCAGTATCAAGGGCGTTATCGATAGATTCCTCTATAGAGGATATAGAGGAATCTATGGATTTGTTGAGTGTAATATCGCCGCGAGAGTCGATCCATATTGAGCCGCTATTACCTGAAGAACTACTGGTACTAATTGAATCAACGGTAATATTTCCAGGTAAGGTATTGGGGTTGTACTGATTAGTTAATAAGACGAGACCATCGGACTCGTTGATTTTAATATTGCCAATGTTAATATCCGCGCTTGTCCCAGTTCCGTTAATACCTGGAGGATTATTAACGTTAACATTGTCAGGATTTCCAGGAATACCAACCTCAGTCGTTCCCGCCCGAATATCCAGCGTCGATTTATCCTTACCGTCAATTTCGACTACTGTTGTCCCATCAGAGAGGGTAACCGTCTCCACAATTCCATTCTCAGCGTCCGCGCCAGTAATCTCGATACCACCCGTAACCGTGACGCTACCACCCGCAAAAATATGTAAGGAAGCCCCTGTATAACTATCAAAACTGACATCTCCACTCGCCCGAATTACCGGATCATTAGGACTTGACAAACTACCCAGACTACTATCCAACTGCTCAATCCGAAAACTTCCCCCACTCCAGTAATGAGCATCACCTCCCACAGTATTCGCACTCCGCAACACCATATCCCCACCGGAAAACAAGCCACTATCAGGGTGATTCAAGGCAAAAATATCAACTGTCTCATTCCCCTGCACAATCAATTCACCACCCGCCTTAGCAATGAACGCATTACTCACACTATCTCGAATCTCTACCCTATCCGTTGCCAACAGGGTTAAATCTCTCCCCGCTTCTAGCTGACCCGACAACGTGAGACGATTCCCGACTACAGTAAGATCTTGCCCTACCCCTAAATTCCCCTGATTAACAATTTCGGCTTGAGGCTGACTCGCTCCATACTGCAACCCCGGAGTAACATTAATCGTCAACAAAGGCGGCGCTTCTGGATTCGTCGCACTAAAACTACTCCCATCCGAGAAATTAAACCCATTTCCCGTCGAAGCCACAAAGGAACCCGCCACATCCAACCGCGCATTGGGTCCAAACACAATCCCATTGGGATTCACTAAAAATAAATTCGCATTTCCCAATACCCCCAACGTTCCGAAAATATCCGAACCATTCCCCCCTGTCACCCGACTCAGGATAGTCTCAATCCCGCCAGGATTGGCAAAATAAACCTGTTGTCCGTCTAATACGTTAAACTCAGTAAAGCTGTGGAACAAATTGACCCCTCGCGCTGCTCCACCCTCAATCCGATCAATCTCTACACCTTCGATAAAGCGAGACCCTTCACTCCCCAACGTAGCATCCGGGATAATCTGAGCCGACACTGGGTTGAAAAAGATGCCAACGCCCAGCTTAACCACTAACCCACTAACCAAACACAACCGCATACTCATCATATTTACGTTCATCAGAGCCATAAACTTACTTATTAGTAAACAATCAACCTATCTGTTCTGTAGTGATAGAACTGGATAATTGAGGCTATCAGCATCCGCATCAAATCGGTATGGCACTACTGATGATCCTGAACTTGTCTGCATTAACGCCGTGAATGTATCAGACTATAAACATTTAGTAGGTATCCATGCACCCGTTGTTCTTAATTGTTTCTTCTTGCTGTCCCCAAGCAGCTAACTTGGGTTTGAAGTTTTCCTCGCTTTCAACTTATTATAATCATTCTTTTCCAGATATAGGGATATTCCCGATTTCCATGGGTAGAGACGCGCCATGGCGCGTCTCTACATCAATGCAATGATCTGTCTAACCGCCTTGGCGGTTGCTATACCCTGGAACTATGACACTGCAACCGGGAAACATAACACCGTACCCTGGAACCATACTGGGGCGCACGTCGGTTGGGGCGCACGTCGGTGCGCCCCAACGGAAATCACCGTTCATTGATCTAATACCTCTAGTACCGCCTTGGGTGATAACTTATCTTTAAACCAGATAATTTGGGCTGGCACACGTTCAAGCTTAACCCCGGCTTTATCTAAATTGAGTCGCTCAGAAATTGCCAAAATTAAATTATCACAAGCCGCCCGCCGGACTTGAGAAAATTTCTTTTGCAGATAGTCGGGACGCCAGAAGCCAACAATTTCTAACAACATATCTCGCCCGTCGGGATGCACCAACCGAAAATCCGGAATCATCACACTCCCCGGAATCGGAATCAGATCCACTTCTCGTTCCAATATCCAGTCTGTTTTCAGCGACTCCCAACGGTTGGCAAAGGATGCCTCAATCATACTATCGTAAGGCTTACCCGGAGGATAATGAGTGACCAACCCACATTTATCGTTGAGACTAAACCGCCCAGTTTTCCAGGTTCCCGTGTAGGGATCACGCATTTGTAACGTGGCTTTGAGACTCCAACGAGTAACATGGAGTAGAGCCGGAATGAGTTTCGCGATCGCGAGTCCATAGCGGGTACTGGTTTTAAATAAACTGGCAGGTCCATCTATAGTAATCGTAAACCCGTGATCGGCATCGCCTTCGATATAGGTCATTAAGCCAAATAACTTTAAATAACGAAACAGTAACTTATACTCCCCCGGTACATTCCGATGAGCATTGAGAATCATCTCAGAGGCTTTGTAGAAAATTCCCTGGACTTGAGATAAGTTGTAACGGTGCAGCAAGGCTTCCGGCGCGGGATCATCAAACTGGGTGAGAATCCGATTTTCTGGCAAATCCGCATAAAGCCCCGTGCGAATTTGCGAAGGTAGCACCTCTTGGTGTAATTCTTGAGTAAGCGTACTACTGAGGGTTTCTAGCGTAGCTTCTGTAGCGGCGCGACAGGGGAGAGATTGAGCAGATAGGGTAAAGACTCGTTGTCGCAGTTCTTTTGGTTCCAGGGGACTAACGATTTCAAAGGTACTGAAATTATTTTTGAGCAGATGTGCTAGTCCCCGTTTAAGGCGATAATCAGGACTATCCCCTTCTAATTCAGAAAGCTGGCTCTTGAGTTCACCTTGGGTATGACCCACCGCCTCCCGAAAACAGGTGATCAAATCCGTGGCGATATCACAGGTGCGTGGGTTAATCGGCAACCGCTTGGGGATGATCTCTTCCCCATTTTGTCGATAAATTAGCAGTGGTGTGGGTAACATGAATTATTTGTCTTATGTCAGTGGTCATTCGTCTGATGTCATTGATCATTGATTATTAGTCACCACTTCACTATCCGTTACATAATTTCAAGATTAAACTATGAGTACGACATTATCGATGAGGCAGACACCTGCCCATACTATCTACAGAGTGCTAGAGTGCAGACCTGATAGCTATAGAGATTGGTTAAATCAAGGGCATGGATTGCGCGATGAGGGGCGCTATGAAGATGCCCTGACCAGCTATAATCGGGCTTTAGACTACAAGCCCCATGATTTTTGGGCGCTGTACTGGCGAGCCGATGTGTTAGATGCCTTGGGACAGTACTCGGAAGCCTTAAGCAGTTATGACCAAGCTTTAACCGAAAAGCCCACCGATTACTGGAGTTGGTGTCAACGCGCCACGGTACTGCGGGAATTACAACGTTACGAAGACGCGATCGCCAGTTACGATCAGGCTCTGGATACTCGACCTGATGACTATTGGGCTTGGTACAATCGAGGACGGGTCGCCCTAGAAGATTTGGATTGGTACAAGGAAGCGATTACCTCTTTTGAGGAAGCCCTGAAGCTGCGACCAACGGATTACTGGAGTTGGTATCGCTTAGGTGACGCCCTGCGGCATTTGGCGCGGTATGGAGAAGCAATTGCCAGTTATGAAAAAGCCTTAGAAACCCGACCCGATGACTATTGGGCGTGGTATCGACGGGGAGATTCCCTGCGACGTTGGGGACGCTTAGAAGAGGCTTTGGCTAGCTATGATCGGGGGTTGGAGATCAAACCCACTGATCCCTGGAGTTGGTATCAGCGAGGGGAACTGCTGCGGAAACTGGCTCGATATCCCGAAGCTGTGGCGAGTTATGACCAAGTATTAGCCTCTGATCCAGACGATGAATACGCCTGGTACAACCAAGCCTGTTGCTATGCCTTACTAGGAAATCAGGAGGGTGCGATCGCGAGTTTACAAGCAGCGATTCGCCTGAATCCGAGTGAATATCTCACCTTAGCCCACACTGACTCAGATTTTGATAATCTACGGAGAAATGAGTCCTTTGAAGCTTTGCTCGAGGGTACACGAACAGATGAGGGATGAAAGAGTTTTTAAGGGCAGTAGGGGCGAGTTTCACTATTCTGGTAGACTTTTCTATTCTGGGCAAGAAAGACTTCCCAAGTCAATTTTTTATGATAGTCTAGTGTAGTCTAGTCCTTCTATGTGCCCAGCGATCTCTCACGCTTGGGTTTCCTCAACTCTGCAAAGCTATTGCATCTCTACATCCTTCCCCTATAGGGGCGGGTTCAGTAGAGTTATCGGTTTTTTTCCAAAACGTTATCGGTCAAACCCGCCCCTACAGACCTAACTGGAAATGTAGAGACGTAGCATGCTACGTCTCTAAACGTTCATATTCTTGTCCACAACAACCCTAAAGTAAAGGGTGTTGCGGCAAAAACTGGGAACAGTTACTCAAAAACGGGTGCAGCTTCCTTCACTTCACGCGGCGCATTGGGAAACTTCTTAAAGTTTTCCACAAATCGTTTCGCCAAATCCTTCGCTTGTGTCTCGTAGGCTTGGGGCTCACTCCAGGTATTTTGCGGATCAAGAATATTGCTGTCAACACCGGGAACTGATTTTGGCACTAAGATTTTGAAGATTGGATGGTGATAGTATTGCACCTTTTCCAACTCTCCACTCAACGCCGCCGCAACCATGGCGCGACTGTCTTGAATCCGGATACGTGTACCAACGCCGTAAGGTCCACCTGTCCACCCAGTATTCACTAAATAGACATTGGCATCATATTTCACCAGTCGTTCAAATAACATCTCGCCGTAGACAGTTGGCGACAGGGGAAGGAATGGTTGACCGAAACAAGCGGAAAATGTAGCTTGGGGTTCAGTAATTCCCCGTTCTGTACCCGCTAGTTTGCTGGTGTAACCCGACATGAAGTGGAAAATTGCCTGATTATTGGTCAGCTTTGTAATCGGGGGTAATACTCCAAAAGCATCTGCGGTGAGAAAAATGACAGTTCCGGGATGACCACCGATACCCGGAATTACACAATTGGGAATATAATCGACCGGATAAGCGACTCGTGTATTTTCTGTGAGGTGACCATCATCATAGTTGGGATCACGGGTGGCTGGGTCAAGCATCACGTTTTCCATCATTGACCCAAAGCGAATCGCTGACCAAATCTGGGGTTCATTCGTCCGCGACAGCCGAATGGTTTTGGCGTAGCAGCCTCCCTCAAAGTTGAAGATACCCCGTTCTGACCAGCCATGTTCGTCATCCCCAATTAGATGCCGTGTGGGATCAGCTGATAAGGTGGTTTTTCCCGTACCCGAAAGTCCAAAGAATAACGCGGTGTTCCCTTTTTTGTCCATGTTGGCGGAACAATGCATGGGCAGAACATCGCGCTTCGTCATCAGATAATTCATGAATGAGAATGCCGATTTTTTGATTTCACCGGCATAGCGCGAACCACCAATCAAAACCAGCCGTTTGGCAAAGCTGACGACAATAAAGGCTTCACTATGGATACCATTAATCTCTGGATCTCCCTGTAAACCAGGAATCGCAATAATGGTTAGTTCGTGGTTATGGGTATTCAGTTCCTCTGGAGTGGGGCGGAGGAACATTTGATGAGCAAACAAATTTTGCGAGGCGAGTTCGTTAACAACTCGTACACCCAGGCGGTATTGCGGATCAACGCCGACATACCCATCAAAGATAAACAGATCTCTGCCTTGCAAATAAGCCAACATCTGTTTATAGAGTAAGTCAAATTTTTCCTGTGATATGGGAACATTGACTTTATTCCAGTTCACTTCCTCATGCAGCCCTGGCTCATCAACGATGAATTTATCCGCAGGAGAACGTCCGGTGTATTTGCCTGTTTCTACACAAAGAGCGCCATTGGCAGCGAGAACGCCTTCATGCCGTTTTAGGGCTTCTTCAATAAGCTGGGGAACCGGGAGATTGTGATACAGATGACCCAGGTTCCTTAATCCCAGAGATTCTAGTCCATAACTCCCATCATTCATGTGAGGATTGACTTCAGACAAGGTTTGATAGACGTGGTTCAACGTTTTAAGTTCGGATTCCAATTCGTAAGTATTTTCGTTCATATCAGTACCTTTTACACTCTATAAGCGTGAACTTGCGTTTGCCATAAGAAATATTTCCTAGGTCTATTTGTATCAGAAAAATCGTGTTGTATTTTACGAATTCACAATTATTTAAATTAGTTAATATTTTTTGTTTATTTTTTGTAAATATAAATGAGCATCAGTCTTCTTCCTGCTGAAATCCTAAAATTTGTCAAGCTTAAATGGTGCAAATATCAACGTTTGATGACAATTCAGCTTGGCTAATTATCGGGAATATATTATGCTGACAAAAAGTATAATACACTATTGTCGGAACAGCTCCATGTTCCTCGGTTTATCATGGTTGATAAACTTAACGGCAACGACGCTATCGCCACTGAACAACGGTTCGACCCAAAATCCTGCCAAATGGTAACATTCGCTACATATACCGCCCTTTTATGACGAGGGGCGGGTTTTGTTGAGAGGTTATCGGTAGGATTCCAACATTAAACGGCTAAACCCGCCCCTACAATTGATTATCTAAAGATACAAATTGAGATCATAAATTATCGCGATTTATTGAGCGGCTTGCTGACAATCATTAGTTTCGACATACCGGAGCAAAGTCTGAACAGTATGTTTAGCGCCTCTTGACAGCTTCTCTTGATTGAGACACCAATCCATAAAGGTTCTAAATTCAGTGGTTGATTGAGATAGCGCCGCCTGTCTAAAAGTAGGAAAGGAGAAAGGATTTAAACTGATAGCTAATCCTAAACCCAGCAATTGCGATAATTTTGTAATCATTTTATTTATACTACTTATTCAGTTGACCAGTAAAATGAGTGATCAACTCTTAGACTATTACTGGCGTGGGACTGAGTAGCCAGAAGAAGCTTTCACGGGAATTCACGAAACCTGGGAATCGGGGCGGGTTTAGTCGCATCTGGGTGCAACCTAAAAGATAGTAGTGAAACCCGCCCCTACATATTTACGTACCATGCCTGATTCTTCAGCGCGTTGGGTCAAAATTATATGCCGTGAAAAGTCAGATAGGGAAGAGGGGGAACTCCCCAGGGAAAAGAGCGATCGCACGATAAACTCTCTGGGAGGATGGATTGCACTCCCGCCTTTTTCGTCAAGATTAATGTAGCTACAGAAAAATACCGCCAAATGATCGATTAAACTGGCAAAGAACCTACTCTTGTGTCTATCGCCCTCTCTGATGAGCCGAAGTTTTCCCCTCTCTAAACTCTCCCGGACATTTTCTTGGGCATTACTGATCGCGATCGCGATCGCAGTACTGTTAAGACTCGTTAACTTAAGTCACCGAGAATTTTGGTACGACGAGGTGTTGTCCCTGCTGCTGTCTACGGGTCAAAAAGGATACTATTCTACGCCCAAGGAATTGCCTGTTACCTTAGCTGACTATACCCCGTTACTGAGTTTACCTGTAGAAAACGGCATCGGCGATATCCCCGCCACCTTGAAGAAATTACTCCAAGGATTAGCGGCTGAACCCCATCCCCCTCTATTTTTTCTGGGTCAACATCTGTGGTTGCGATTGTTCGGTAATGGGGTAGCCGCTACGCGCAGCTTAAACGTTTTATTAAGTATCGGTGCGATCGGTAGCGCTTACGGTTTAGGTCGTCGTGTGTTGGGTCATTACGGGGGCTTGTTATTGGCGGCTCTTTTAGGCACTAATGCCTATTATCTCTTTCACTCGCTCAATGTCCGTATGTATAGTCCACTGTTGCTATGGGTGATTCTCAGTGCTTGGGCGGCGCTGGAATTAATTGATCCCCAAAAGCAGAGGTTTCCCGACAAGGGACACCAAGACGGTAAGTCTTCGAGTTTCTACATTCAACTCTTATGGAATCTGGTCTTCATCGGTTCTATCACCGCCGGGTTTCTCACCTTTTATTACTTTGCCTTTTTTATTGTGGCTCTGGCTGTCTTAGTCTTATGGTTAGATCGGCAACATTGGTGGCAACATGGACTAAGGTTTGTGGCGGGGATCATATTAATGATTCCTTGGGTATTATGGGGAACCCGACAACAGCTACGAAATGCTGATTTAGAGCGGTTTGGCGGGACTCAAACCTGGATAGAAACGGTAGGGAAACATCTAGAAGGAGTGGTACAAACCCTAGGAATTCATTTAGTGTTGGGGGATTGGATTACCAGTTTGCCCGTGGAGAGTGCTACTATCGCTGGGATAGGCGCGATCGCACTCTTGGTTGTCTGTAGTATCAGGCTGTGGCGTCAGCATCACTACACAGTTTTGGGTGTGGCGTTGCTATTGGGGATTTTTCCCCTGGTTCTGGCGCTAATGGTAGATATCCTCAAAGGTCAGTTCACCGTTGGCTTTGGCTGGGGGCGATCAATGATCTTTATTTTACCCGGATGCTTGCTCTTAATCGCTGCCTGGATTGAGCGGACAATGGGAAAATGGCGACCCCTCGCCGCCGCGATAGTGTTAGGGTTCTATCTAGTGATCAGTATCGGGGATTTCACATTACGCGATCGCCGGATGTTCCATCAAATTGCCGACATCATAGCCCAAGAACCCACAACTCCCACCTTAATCGCTATGAATTCTCAGGCTTGGGGTCACGTCCTCCGCTTAGCCTATTATATTCCCCCAGATTTGCCCGTAACCTTATTGGCGCAATCCCCTGCGAAACTGGCTCCGGTATTAGAGAAAACCTTGAATACTCAAACGGGTAATTTTTCTCGTGTACTCTGGTTAGATAGCGGTGATCCGATATGGTCAAAGCCCAAAACAGAAGCCGAAAAACTGAAGTTTCAACAAAACATCCAGACCACTTTAAAGTCCCAATTCCAGTTGCTAGAAACCCAGCCACTAGTGGGAACAATGGAAGAAGACCAATTCATTCTTCACCTCTATCAACGTTCTCAATAAGTCGGTGAGAAAGATGAAAGTTAATGGATTTGATCGTCTTATGTCTTATGTTATACTCGCTCCTGCAAAGAAGCAAACTACGTCATACTCGCTGCGCGAAATGCAATAAAGCTGCTTAAATCAAACGTCAAAAACAGCTAATGAATGTCAATCCCCCGAATTCCCTGCTCCCTGTTCCATCCGGTTCCTTTGTGGTTCCGGATGTAACTACTGTCTTATCCACAACGGAAGAACGTCCCTTACGGTTTTCCCTAATTATTCCCACTTACAAAGAAGCGAAGAATATTCCCCAGATTGTCGAGCAATTGAGCCGATTACTCGATTCCCAATTAGCGGGAGACTATGAACTCATTGTCGTGGATGATAATAGTCCAGACGACACCTGGAAAGTGGCGCTGGAACTCACGGCGGATTATCCTCAGCTACGAGTCATGCGGCGGATTGATGAACGAGGACTGTCTACTGCTGTAATTCGGGGATGGCAAGCGGCGCGGGGAGAGGTTTTGGGGGTGATTGATGCGGATCTCCAGCATCCCCCAGAACTGTTATTGCAGCTATGGAGTGAGATCCAACGGGGAGCCGATTTAGCCGTTGCTAGTCGCCATGTTGAAGGCGGTGGCGTGAGTGATTGGAGTATTATCCGCCGACTTTTATCCCGTGGCGCTCAAACGATTGGGTTAATTCTTTTACCAGGAGTCATCGGGCGGGTTTCTGACCCCATGAGTGGTTATTTTATGGTGCGCCGTCAATGTTTAGTCGGTCGTCCTCTGAGTCCCCTGGGTTACAAAATTTTAATTGAAGTCTTGGGTCGAGGGAAAGTCCCTTGGATTGGGGAAGTGGGGTATGTGTTTCAAGAGCGTCAAGCGGGGGAAAGTAAGGTAACCTGGAAACAGTATGTAGAGTATTTGCAACACTTACTACGCTTACGTTTATCTCTCGGACATATTGGTCGATTTATTCGCTTTGGTGTAGTCGGCTTTAGTGGTGTATTTGTGGATATGGCGGTCTTTTATCTGCTGCGAGAGCATGTAGAATTGGGATTAACCCGCAGTGCGATTCTGTCAGCCGAAGTCGCGATTTTAAACAATTTTTTGTGGAATGATGTATGGACGTTTGGCGATATTTCTCGACATCAACGGGGATGGCGTAAGCGACTGAAACGATTTTTAAAGTTCAATTTAATCTGTTTGGCCGGACTCATTCTCAATGTTTTACTTGTGAATTTATTGTTTAATGTCTTTGGCATCAATGAATATGTTTCTAAGTTAATCGCGATCGCGGCGGTTACGGTGTGGAATTTCTGGATCAATCTTAAGCTGAGTTGGCGTGTAACCGATGTGCGACAGTAATTGACTACCGATTTGACCTCTCCTTAAATATTTAAAATTATCGGACTTGGTCGGGGCGGGTTTAGGTCAGTTAGTGGTTGGAACCCCAGGGTTATCGGTAAAACCCGCCCCTACACATTCAAACAAAGGACAAATGACCAAGGACAAATGACCAAGGACAAATAACTAACTACGCTTGCTGCCACATTTGTTTAATTTTAGGCGGTAAAAACTCAGCAACTTCTTTGACTCGTTCCTGAGATAACTCATCTTTTGTGGCGGAAAAGATAGCTTGAACCACGGTTTCTGGGCTAACGCCTTTGGGTAAGCTGGCTTCTTGACGGATTCTAAACAAGAAGGTATCAGCATCAAATTCGAGAGGGGGACGAATCCGACTCAGGAAGCTGACAATTGGATTAGTATCTTTCCAAAGATCGGCAATTTCTTTCTGCTGTTCTTCGGCTGGAGTCGGCACAGATCCATCATTTTGACGCAATTCTGATTCGACCCGATCTGAAGCGTCTGTGTTCATTAAGTCGCGCATGGTGCGGAATACGACTTCAGTTACATCGCGGGCGTCATAGATGTCTTCTAAGGAACCCTGCTTTTTGACTTTTTCTAAGAAAGCTGTATTGTCGGGCATAGTTTTCTCCTTGTGTTTCAGGTCATGGTTAAGGACTTTGAATGTCCTGATTTCCCAGTTTTATGTGAATGATCCAGTAAAGACAGAAAAACGATTTGTATGAATTTCAGATTATTTTGAGGATTTTTCATGTTCTGGGTTAACACTTTAACCTAGGATAGCAGCGTTAGGGCTGGCATCTACCTCAAGAGGCATATTTCATCTGTCAGGAAACAGGGAACAGGGAACAGGGAACAGGGAACAGGGCAATTGTAGAAACCTTGTCCTTTGTCATTTCACAGGGTTTGGTAACCCAACCGGGTTTTGGAACCAAACCCCTACGAGGATTTCTTTTGATCCGCGATTAACTTGGCAATTTGCCCAATGACTAAGGGAACTAAACTCATTCCCATGATGAGTAACCAACCCTGTAGGCTAGGGGCATGAGTTTGCAGGATATCGGAGAGGATGGGCAGATAAATGGCAATGGCGAGTAATCCAGTACACAGGATCAGGGCACCCCAGACGTACTTATTGCGGGTGACTTCGTTAACCAGTACACCTGATCCGCGATCGCGCATATTGAAGACGTGCCACAGTCGGGAAAAGGCGATGGTGAGAAAGGAAATGGTAACAGCCTGATTTTTGTCCAATCCTAACCAGTTGAATGCCAGGTAAAAGGAACCCAAAACCGGGGCAGCTATGATTAAACCATATCCCGCGATCGCAAACCAGTGACGCTTGCTGATAATCGACTCCTTAGGGTCACGGGGAGGTTGTTCCATGAGGGCGGGAGACCCTTCCCCCACACCCAGCGCTAGGGCGGGGAAAACATCGTTAATGATATTCAGATATAAGATTTGTAGGGGCAAGATGGGTAAGGGTTTTGATTAAACGCTGACGTTCCTCAGAAGAAGATTCATCGGGGCTTTTTAGGTCTTTCCCCTGCACCACATTCGCTTGTTGATCATCGGTTAAACCCACCGCTACACCAATATTTCGGGCGGTGACGGGTTGATCGCCTGTCACCATAATTACCCGAATTCCGGCGTCTTGACATTCATCTATTGCCGCCCGTACCTCTTGGCGAGGGGGATCAAGTAAGCCCACGACACCTAAAAAGGTTAGGTCTTCGTAGGGTTTAGCCTCTTCACTATTCACCCTTTTCTGTGCCAATGCCAGAATCCTTGACACTCCCCCGGCTGGAAGCACGGGGGATTCTTCGTTCATCCAATCACCTTTGAATATTGATTTTCATCAATACTCAAGAGGGCGAGTTGTCCCGAAGCGTTTATCCAGTATTCCTGGAGAGTTCCTGTATGCCCTACAGTACGAAGTGCTTCTTTGAGTATGTTTATTGCAGCGTTCCAATCACGGTCTAAAACACATCCACACTGACATTTATGTGTCCGAGTCGAAAGTGATTTTTTCACAACACAACCGCAATTGGAGCAATTCTGAGAGGTGTAGTGAGGTTTGACAGCGACCGTCGCCACCCCAAACACTTTCCCGAAATACTCAAGCCACCGCCTAAATTCAGACCAGGCGGCATCGCTAATCGATTTAGCTAGGTGGTGATTTTTGACCATGTTCCGCACTTGCAAATCCTCATAAGCTACCAAGTCGTTAGACCGGACTACGCACAATGCAGTCTTTACCGCAAAGTCTTTACGCTGCCTACTGACTTTCAAGTGCTTCAATGCTAATTTCTGTTTAGCCTTTTTGTAGTTGTTAGATTGGGGTTGACCCTTTTTAAACTTCTTAGATACTCTCTTTTGAAGCCGCTTCAGTTGTTTTTCCGACTTCCTTAGAAATCTTGGATTTTCAACTGTCTGTCCGTTAGAGTCAGTATAGAAATGATTCAACCCGACATCTAATCCTACGGTATTGCCCGTTGGCTTCTTGTCCTCTGTCCTGTCATGGTCAATACAGAACTGAGCATAATAACCATCGGCGCGACGCACTACCCTGACTCGCTTGATTTGGCTGAGTTGGTAGTCGTTCAGGTCACGAGTCCCATAAAGCTTGAACGTTCCCGCTTTGAACCCATCAGTGAATGTGATGGCGTCACGATTCTCTGATAGTTTCCATCCTGACGTTTTATACTCTACTGAACCATGATTGGGAAGGTTCTTTTTGTACTTAGGGTAGCCCTTCTTTCCGTGTACAGACGTGCCATGGCACGTCTGTACCTTTTTGCAGTTGTCAAAGAATCTAGAAATAGCTGCCCAAGTTCGCTCAGACATGGCTTGTCGAGCTTGAGAGTTTAATTTTCCCGCCCAGGGGAACTCTTTACTTTTACCAAGAATCGTACAATACTTAGAAAAATCGTTGCGGGTCTTAGCCTGACCATCTTCCCAATAGCGAAGGCAGGCGTTACGAATAAACAAACCAGTACGGATGGCTTCATCAAGCCTTCTATACTGATACTCTTTACCTTTTAGCTTACCTTCGTAGACAATCATTTTACCGCAATTAATTTATGGTAAAATTATAACACAAGATACCTAACACTCGCAACTAAAGTTGCTAAACTAAACGTATCGCTTGGTTTCATCTCCCGGTTGAAACGCGGGAGCTTTCACCATCGCTTATGCTGTAACCCTTGCGCGGCGAGGTCATTACTGCGTTGCTTCCAGGAATCGCGATCGCGAAGTTCTTTTTCCCCCTCTGAGGTTAAAATCTGAGTACACACCTTTAGCACAGATTCCGGTGCGCCTTTGACGGCAAAGCGATAATCACCATTGCTTTTGTGCAGCGTCGCCATCATTTTAGTGTCGGGATCAAATGCCTCTTCCCGCACTTCGGGCATATCTTCTAATAAGGCGTCACGCTGGAGATCAGCTTTTGCTCCCGCAATCAGCAGCGCTACTTCCATCGGATCACCGACAACTCTACTTTCATTAGAGTCCTCCGGTTGTAATGCTGCATTATTACATAAGACGCCAACTTCTAAGGCGGGGCGGAGACTATCATGCTCTAAGGGGTTCAGGGTTTCATCATCTTGGCTGAACTCTCCTTCGGGTTCTAATCCCTCCCCACTAATTTCAATGTCACCGGAGTCGAGGACAACATGACTCACTGTCATCCGGTTTTCGGTTAACGTTCCGGTTTTATCAGTACAAATAACGCTAGTCGCCCCTAGGGTTTCCACCGCCGCCAGTTTATTAATTAAGGCATTCCGCTTTGCCATGCGCCACATCCCCCGCGCTAGGGCAATAGTCGCCACAATCGGTAGTCCTTCGGGAATTGCGGCGACAGCGAGGGCGACAGCCGTTTCCACCATCAGGCGAATATCCTTGCCTACAATAATGCCGGAAATGGCAATTAGGGCGACAATAATCAGGGTTACCCAAATCAAACGGCGTCCCAGTTGATTCAGCCGTTTTTCCAGGGGAGTACGTTCCTCGGTTTTGGCTTCTTGGGCTAATTCAGAAATGTGACCCAATTCGGTCTGCATTCCTGTGGCTACAACCACCCCTTCCCCGGAACCACGAGTTAGGGCGGTTCCTTTGAACAGCATATTGGTGCGATCGGCAAGTTCCACCTCCCCTTCGATGGGTTCTGTGGTTTTAGTCACAGGAACCGATTCCCCCGTCAGGGAAGACTCATTCACCTGCATTTTAGAGGTTTCCGTCAACCGCAGATCCGCCGGAATCATATCTCCGCTTTCCAGGAGTACCATGTCTCCAGGTACTAAGTTTTCCGCGTCAATCTCCTGCATCTGTCCTTGGCGACGCACTTTGGCTTTAGAACTACTCAGGTTTTGCAAGGCTTCCATGGAACGCACAGCTTGATATTCCATGAAAAAGCCAATAGCGGCGTTAATTAAGATAGCAAAAACAATGGCAAAGCCTTCAATCCACTGAGCAAAGGCAAAGGATAGAATGGCGGCAATGGCGAGAATCCCAATGACTAAACTTTTGAACTGTTCGATCAGGATTTGTAAGGGACCTCGACGTTGGGCTTCTTGCAGACGGTTCGCGCCATACTGTTCCCGTCGCTGTTGCACCTCGGCGTCAGAGAGTCCGTCATCCTCAGAAACATCTAGTTTCTTAAATAAATCGGCTGATGAAATTGTCCACGGTTGGTTGGGAAGATCCGCCATGATTGCTTTGATTGTGGTTAACCTAACTGAGATCGGGTAACGAATTTGGGGATTGTGCCAAGGGGGGTTAGAGGTCAGCGCGATCGCACCACAGGATTACCATATTATGGTTATATACTAGAGAGTTAGGCTAAAGAATCCTCCTTTTGAAGGAAGATTCAGCTCATTCGGGAGAACAAACGGCTCTAGCGTGGTAGAGCGTAAGCGTTACCCAATCGGCTAACGATGGCATTGAGTTTCGTTTCTCAACCCTTTAATCAGTCGCCCATTAATATTCTGCCTCCACCATGCGGTTAAATTGAATAAGGGCGGATTTTATTGTTCAGTTATCGGTAGGGAGGGCGGGTTTTGTTGTTCATTAATCGGTGACTAGCTGAATTGATTCCCTAAACCCGCCCCTACAGAGTTTTGGCTTTTTGTAACCGCTAATTCTCGTTACACCAACCGATGATCTAGAATAGTCGGCAAGAACTTTAGGCAAAATCTTGTAACCGTTTTTCTACATGCCGACGTAATGCCGACGTAACCCCAAATAGTGGCGATAATCATCCGCCCACTTAATAAAAAGTGCTGCATCTGAGAAGGGTCAAGCAGCTAGAGAATTAATTGGACTTTGGTGTTTAACGACTGGAAACGAAACTGAGTCGGTTTTAACCGACTTGAGCTTTTAGCCAAGAACTTGAGTTCTTGGCGGATAATGGAGGCTTACTCACACTTGAGTCGTAACGGATGGCAATATAGGATAGCAGTTGGATTGAACAGGACTATAATTAGGAGCTTGGCTTTCCTCCGTAACCCATACCCGGTATGGACGAGGGATTTAGCCACGAATGAAGATGACTCAACAATACGATGTATATGGTCTCGGTAATGCCCTACTGGACATTGAATTAGAAGTTTCCCCAGAGTTACTCCAGGAACTGAACATTGATAAAGGGGTGATGACTTTAATTGAAGAAGATCACCAGTACAAGATCCTGAAACGCTTAGAGGGTCAGTCAATGAAGCGCGGCGGTGGGGGATCGGCGGCAAATACAATGATTGCCCTGAGCCAGTTTGGGGGTAAAGCCTTCTATTCGTGTAAAGTCGCCAATGATGAAGACGGACAGGTTTACCTGGGGGATTTGCTCCGCTTTAATGTTGACACAAACCTGCAATACCATGCCCCCGAAGCTGGAATTACGGGTAAATGCTTGGTGTTTGTGACACCAGATGCCGATCGCACGATGAATACGTTCCTGGGAATTTCCGCGAGCTTCTCAGAAGCAGAATTAGTCCCTGACGCGATCGCCCAGTCCAAATATACCTATATTGAAGGGTATTTGGTCACGGGTGCTGCTAGCAAAGCGGCGGCGATTCAAGCCAGAGATCTTGCCAAAGCAGCGGGTCAAAAAATCGCCCTATCCCTGTCTGACCTGAATATGGTGAAGTTCTTTAAAGATGGATTGCTCGAAATCATCGATTCAGGAGTGGATTTCCTCTTTGCCAATGAAAGCGAAGCCCTAAAAATGGCAGACACCGAGGATCTCACGGTTGCTGTTGATTACTTGAAAGGGTTAGCTAAAGGGTTTGCAATTACCCGTGGACCGAAAGGATCGGTAATCTTTGATGGACAAGAGATAATTGAGATTGATGCATTACCTGTTAAAGCAGTTGACACTGTTGGCGCCGGAGATATGTATGCTGGCGCGGTTCTTTACGGACTGACGCATGGGATGAGTTATGCTCAAGCTGGAGAGTTAGGCTCTAAAGCGGCGGCAAAGTTGGTGACGAGTTTCGGTCCTCGCATGGACACCCAAGAGACTCGTTCTTTATTAGAGAAGAGCGGGGGGAGATGAGGGAGATAGGGGAGATAGGGGAGATAGGGGAGATGGGGAAGCAAATGACATAAGACCAATGACGCTTAAAATCCCAATCATCCTATTTTGATGAGAGAACTAAATTCTCTGTGTAATCAGTGTCAATAAGCTCTCACCTCCCCACCTCTATCTCCCCAAGAAATCCGTGAAATCAGTGTTTTGACGAATGACAAATGACGCTTATAATCCCAATCATCCTATTTTGTTTTGATGAGAGAACTAAATTCTCTGTGTAATCAGTGTCAATAAGCTCTCACCTCCCCACCCCTATCTCCCCAAGAAATCCGTGAAATCAGTGTTTTGACAAATTACTAAATTAGGAGAACTCTGATGGTTCAATCAAATACCAACCCATTCAATGAACAAGAGCAATCAGCGGCATCCATATCGGCTGATCAAGGAGGGAACTATTCCTATTGCTCACTCCCTGAAGTTGCGTCGCGTGACTTGTCAGGGATTGTCAATCGGAATCGTGCCAATCTAATCCAATTCCTGGACAAGAAATGGGTGAACGGCACAATCTTACATTACTATTTCTTCGATCAGCCAACAGAGTGGGCAACGACTGATACGGAAAAAAATGTTGTGCGTCAAGCCTTTGACACCTGGAAACAGATAGGTATGGGTCTCGAATTTAAGGAAGTCAATTCACCAGATGAGGCAGAAATCCGGATTGGTTTCTTACGTGGAGATGGCGCTTGGTCTTATATTGGCAGAGATATTCTCAATATCGGGCGAGATGAGCGAACCATGAACTTTGGTTGGGATTTAACCCGATTTCCTGGAGAAATTAACACCGCCATTCATGAGATTGGTCATACACTCGGACTCCCTCACGAACACCAAAATCCTAATGCTGGAATTGTTTGGGACGAAGAAGCGGTTTACGCTGCACTCGCTGCACCTCCAAATAATTGGGATCGAGAAACCACTTATTACAATATCATTCGCAAGATTAGCCCGGATATGGTGCAAGGGTCAAACTGGGACCCTAACTCAATTATGCACTATCCCTTTGGCGCGGGTTTAATTCAAGAACCCCCAAAATATCGGAATGGTTTAACTCCAGCACCTGGGTTATCAGAACGGGATAAAACCTGGGTCAAGCAGTTTTATCCACTTTTAGATGAGAAAGATTACACCGAACTAAAACCCTTTCAATCAGTTCCCTTAACCCTCACACCTGGGGAACAGATGAACTTCCGTATCGAACCTGATGCGACACGATCCTATATGATTCGCACCTTTGGCATATCAGATACCGTTATGATTCTGTTTGAAGAGGTCAATGGCGAACTTCGTTATCTTACGGGGGATGACGATAGTGGCGAAGACTACAATGCTGAGATTAAGGTCAGGTTATTTCGGGGGCGTCGCTATGTATTACGTATCCGCATCTACTATAGCGATCGCGCCGGAGAAACAGCCGTGATGATGTGGTAGGTTGTTCAGCATTTAAATTGAGATACCTACCAAGGAAGGCAACAGGGAATAACCAATTTCAATATGTTTTAACTTAAACCTTTTCCCCCGCTATATTCGCTGGAATTTAGTGGGGGTTGCACTATTTCAAGGACGAGATACCTATATTCTTATGAAAGAATTATGATTGCCTCTTAGGAAAGCTCTCGTTGTGTTTCTACCATGCAATTCACTAAACCTGTGTTTTTATACATTAACCGCCTCCTGTAAAACCTGATAGATATCTGGCTTTTGGCTAGCAATTACCTCATCTGGTAAATGTTTATGGTGAGGAAAACTTGGCAAATCCGGGAAATGAGGTGTACTATCGTAGCGAAAAATCAGACGATTTTGCTCGTCCTGACAGTGATAGCGATAATCCAACCACACCAAAGTATTGGTTTCCACAACCATTGCCTCATTGATTTCCAGCAAATGTCCCGCCGCAAAACGAACACGAATTCGCAGGGTTACCCGTTGCGGTGTTAAAATTTCTTCAACATAGCGTTCGACATAAGCATCCTCCAATGCTATAAGTGTTTGTTCTACATTTTCTAGATAGTCTACCAGAGCTTTATGCAACATTTTGCAACTGCTTTTCTAAGTCCCGGCGTAACCCTAAATAGTGGCGATAATCATTCGCCCATTCAATAAAAATTGCTTCATCTGAGAGTTGACCTTTGCTATAGCGATCAAAAAAATCCTCAGAGTCCATATTTTGCTGATTTTCGTACAAACTGAGTCGCTTGGCTACGGCTATCAGTGCATCCAAAGGCGACGTATATTGCACTCGTTCTTTTCGCATTCCCCCTCCTAACTTACAATGAATCTTTCGTACTGATAACGACTCATTCTACCTCTTGACGTGCTTGTTTAAATCTTTCTAAAATCCCCGCGACAACAGCGTCCCCATCTAATCCTTCCCCTCGATCAAGTTCTGCAATCCCTACATCAATCTTATTGCGCGTTTCCTCTATCCATTGTTCATACTCACCCTGAAGCTTTTTTAACAAGTGAAAAGCCATATCAATTACTTGCTCCTGATTGGCAAATCTCCCACTCAGCACTTGAGATTTAATGAATTCTTCATGTTCCGGTTTTAAACTAATATTCATGGTTCCTCCTACAATTTCAATAACTGCGCCATATTCTCTGCAATCTTCTCTTCCAACTCCCGCGCCTTACCATTAAGACTTTCGAGAATCTCACACACCCCTCATCTCCCCTCTACCACCAACTCCGGCGCACGACGTCGGGGTATTTCATAAGTTAAAAAATCATACGCCAACTTGGTCTTCGGAAAAATGGCTTGGGCTTCCTTAAGCAAATCCTCTAACCCAATGTTATTTCCGGGGGCATAACGCGGGCTAAAATGAGTCATAATTAGCTGCTTAACTCCAGCACTTAATGCCACTTGTGCCGACATCGTAGATGTGGAATGTAACCGTTCAAATGCCAGTTGGGAATCCTGATGAGCAAACGTTGCTTCATGAATTAACACATCAGCATCCTGAGCAAGGTCTACTGCTCCATCACAATAGACTGTATCCGTACAGTAAACAAATTTACGCCCAATTTCGGGTTCTCCACACAAGTCTTTGCCCTGAATTTTACGTCCATCGTCTAGGGTGACGGTTTCTCCCCGCTTAAGTTGACCATAAATCGGTCCGGATGGAATCTTTAATGCCTTCGCTTTTTCCACATCAAATCGTCCCGGACGATCTTTTTCAACGATGCGATAGCCAAACGCCGTCACACGATGCTTTAGCGCTCCACAGATTACCGTATATTCCTCATCGTCGTAAATAATACCGGGGCTAACGGTGTGTACCTGAGTGGGGAATGAAAAACGGGTATGAGAGTATTTGCCGCAAGCTTTTAAGTACTCATTAAGACCGGGAGGACCATAAAGATCAACCCGATCAACATTACCCGCTAAACCACAGCTAGCCAATAGTCCCATTAAGCCAAAGATATGGTCACCGTGCAAATGGGTGATGAAAATGCGGCGAAGTTGACTGGTTTTGAGTTCACTGCGTAAAAGCTGATGCTGAGTGCCTTCACCACAGTCAAACAGCCAAAACTCTGCCCGTTGAGGGAGACGCAACGTCACACTGGACACATTGCGCGATCGCGTGGGTACTCCGGAACTGGTTCCTAAAAACGTAATTTGCACAGGCTTGATCCTTGAACCTTAGTCGGGAAACAGACTCTCCTATTCATGTTACAGTTTTGCTTTGTCATTCGTCCTTTGTCATTTGTCCTTTGTCCTTTGTCATTTGTCCTTTGTCATTTGTCATTTGTCATTTGTCATTCGTCCTTTGTAAATTCTCTCCCCCAGCTCCCCCAGCTCCCCCAGCTCCCCCAGCTCCCCCAGCTCCCCCAGCTCCCTCTGCTCCCTCTGCTCCCCCATCTTCCCCATCTTCCCCATCTTCCCTGCGCTCAATCCACCTCAATTCGCACCGTTTGCACCCCCCCTTGCACAGACACCTCGATCACCCTTGGTGGCTTAGGTTTGGGCATGACACTGATTTCACCATTGCTTTCTAAACGAGCGATTTCCACCTGAGTAGGTTCAGTGATTTTTCCCTTGAGACGCAACGATGACTCTAAATCTCTGTCACTAATATGACTTTTTCGCATCGCCTTGCGATTCACTTGACCCTCGCGAATTAACGTCCGGGGTCTACCTTTGACCCAAACATCAAGACGCTCAACATGAAACGCCAGTGCTGATACTAACCCATGCATTCCCACTAATACTAACGCTGCGCCTAATGTGGGAAAATAGGGCGCAGCCCCATTAATCGCCCGACTCAAGGTAGACCCCAGAATCACACCCAACAGCACATCCATCGCTGCATGTTTGCCAATAAAGCGGCGATCGCCAATCACCCGCACCATGATCAGCGCCGCCCCATAAATAACCGCTGCCCGTAATCCCATCTGCCACACATTGAGCGTTGGGGCTTCGAGTCCCAATGCCCAGCTAATTGTATCCCCAAGTGCCTGCATCATCTTAATCCCTGACGTTAACTTGACGGCTCAGATCCGATCATCAGCACCGTAATCATACCTGCCAAGATAATCAAGCCAACATTAATCGCCAGCAATTCTAAGCCACCAACCCCCCGAAGCGGATCATGAGACATAAACGCGATCGCAGCAGCCGCCGCCGCCGGGACTAATGCTAAAGCCGCAACCGTTCCCACTAATGTATCCACTTTCTGCTTCACTAAAGCAATTGTCCCAGCCACACCCGCCGCCAAAGCCACCACAACACTATACCAACCCGGTTCTACCCGTTCTTCCAGTAGGGGTTTATTCAGGAGATTGTCATGAGAGGGTAAAATTTCGCTGGTATTGAAAACCCATACAGTCGCCATGGCTGAAATTGTCGCCACGAATAGCCCGACTAGAGCCACCATGAAACCCCGTAGCGCCAGCCTGGGTTGACCTGCAACTAGGGCAAAGGCGACCAATGATAACGGTAGAAATGCTGGGGCAATAATCATCGAACCAATCAGAATTGGAATCGAATTGGTCAACAAGGCAATGGCGGATAAAATGCCCGCCATGCCCATTAACACTAAATAAGAGGGTGAAAGCAGCACTTCTTCCGAGAGTTGCTGGAGAATCTTGGGTTCAACCAGAGGGGGCTGGGGAGTTTGAATCAACTCGTTTGGTTTGTCCATGATTAGAAAATAGGGAACAGGAACTAGGGAACAGGAACTAGGGACTAGGATTCTAGGCAATAGGAAATGGGATGGGAGAGATTTTCCCGACAGGAGATTATACCGCGGGGATCGCCCCGCACTAGCCGATGAGCAAGAAACATGTTAAAAATATGCCTGTCAATCTTTTTCAGGGATGTAATCTTAGCCAGAGAAAAAATCAGCGTGCGGATTCTTGGTTCCAGTATCGGGAACGGAATAATCTAGCGACGACCAAGATTGGCATTTCCATCTCTGTTAATTATGAAACCGAGAGTAGTCTTCGGATGAGGAAGTTTTACAGATGACATCTAGACGTTTTCCCTTCACTTTGGTAAATATGCTCAAGTTAATGATTCGCTCTGGAGGGCGTCATTGGTGGCTCTCTTTTTTATTGTGGATGATTTTAGTCAGTCCCGCCCAAGCTTTAACGGAATTACGGGTGGCGATTGAAGAGGGCGTCAGCCGCGTTAAGGTAGGAAGTTCAACCAAAGCCATTGTTCGCGATAGCGCAGGTCAAGCGGTGGGAGAACTTGCGCCGATGAATGGGTTTGACGCCCAATCTGGAGGCAGTGGGGTTCGTTTAGGGCGTTGGAGTTCGGGATCACTGTGGATTGAACCCACTGAGGATGGTTTGGTTTGGATAGGCGATCGCTGGTATCGAGGGCGGACTCGATTAGTGGCGACGGGTGGGCGATTAACGGTGGTTAATCATGTTGATTTTGAGCAATATCTCTACAGCGTGATTGGCTCCGAAATGAGTCCGAGTTGGCCCCAAGAAGCCCTAAAAGCCCAAGCGGTTGCGGCTCGTACCTACGCTCTCTATAAACGAGCTGAATCAGGGAATAGCGTCTACGATGTTGGTGATACGGTCAAGTGGCAAGTTTACAAGGGAATGAACACTGAAGCCGAAAGCACTCATACCGCTGTCAACGCCACAGCCGGACAGATTTTAACCTACGGCGGTGATGTGATTCTATCCGTTTTCCATTCCTCGTCGGGTGGACATACAGAAAATGTCGAAGATATTTGGAGTAAACCCCTAGCCTATCTGCGAGGAGTTCCCGATTATGATGTGGGCGCACCTGTCTATCAATGGACTCAAACCTTTTCCGGTAGCGAATTGGGACGCCGGATTGGTGGAGTTGGGCGCGTCACTTCTATGACCCCAGAACGGACAACTCCCCATGGGCGCGTTGTCACCATCAGAGTAAAGGGAACAGGCGGGAGTAAGCGGGTTAGTGGCAATGATATGCGTAAGGCGCTGGGACTGAAAAGTACACTGTTTACGGTGAGTAATATGGGTGGGAGTTTTCAAGTTAGTGGTCGCGGCTATGGTCACGGATTAGGATTAAGTCAATGGGGGGCGCATAATTTAGCGCAACAGGGTGTTAACTATCAACAGATTTTGAGTCACTATTATCAACAGGCAGCAATTTCTCAGCTTCCGTAATTTAAGAACAGTAACCCAGCTTTGAGGGGCTTGGTAACCAAGCCCCCACCATTACAACTTGAAATATGGGAAGAAATGGCTAAAGCTCTTACTGTTCAATGTTCGGACTAATTAAACTAACAATTTAGCACACTAAGTACGGAAGACCCGGATGGAATAAAAATGCCAATTGGGATGAGGGCGCGGGTTGGTATTTGGGCGCACCGACGTGCGCCCTATTGCAAACGTTGCGCCCCATGATATATTTGACTTTATAGACGATAGCGATCGCACTCTCTCCCTTCAACCCAAAGAGCGTTAGCGGAGCAGCTCTGAAAGATCTAGCGCAGATCGCGCTTTTTTTCTGGTATACTTTTGGAGTGGAAAAATGTGTGCGCCTGTAGGTAGAAATTTAGTTCTGTTGAATGAGGGTAACGGATACAGGCTATAGAGACAAAAAGGGATGCATGTAATCAGCAAAGTAAAGTTGCGGGAATTCTGGGTTGAACACGCTGATTCTGAAGGCGCTCTCAATGACTGGTATAACTTTGCGTCTAAAGCAAAGTGGTCTAATTTGTTAGATGTTCAGAAAAAGTATCCCAAGGCAGAAGCGGTTGGGAATTTTACGGTGTTCAATATTAAAGGCAATAACTATCGGTTGATTGTAGATATTAGATATTCTCGCCAGACAATTTTTATTAAATATATTCTGACCCATGCTGAATACGATAAGGAAAGGTGGAAAGATGCTCCATACTTCTAGTGAAAAAACCTACACGGACTTACTGATTCAGTATCAGCCTAAGCTAATTAAAACTGAGGAAGAGTATCAGAGAGCATTGTGTGTCGTAGAGGGGATGATGTCGGGTGAGTTGACAGAGGCGGAAACAATGCTTTTTGATTTGTTGGTTTTTCTCATTGAGACTTACGAGGCTCAACATTATCCGATGGGTGAGTCTACTCTTGTGGCGACAATGGAGTCTCTAATGCACGAGTTTGATGTGCAGCCTGCTACTTTAGTGGAGATTTTTGGTTCTCTTGAGCTTGTCAGGGAGATTATTAATGGTGAAAGGGGGGTGAGCAAAGCTCAAGCCAAATCTCTAGCCAAGTTTTTTAATGATTTGAATCCTGGACTTTCCCTGACTTCTAAAGACTTTGGGAAATAAGTCAATGTTACTAGGAACGAAACCCATTTTACAAGTTATGCGATCGCACTTCCTCCCCTCTACCCAATGCCCCTTCATCAGCTTCGATATCCCCTCCCTGACAGGCAATAGGCAATGGGCAATAGGCAATAGGCAATAGGCAATAGGCAATAGGCAATAGTTTCAACCTTTCCCCACACCCAACACCCCGTCAAGCCATTGATCCTCACGCTGATTCAGGATTAAGCAACCAAGAGGGATGGACTAATAATTCCGCCGCCGATCGCTTCTCAACCATCTCACGGGTAATGGCGCAACGGGTAATATCTTGGCGCGAGGGAATCTCGTACATGACTTCTAACATCACCTCTTCTAAAATTCCCCGCAGCGCCCTAGCCCCGGTTTTGCGACGAAAGGCTTCTTGGGCGATCGCACGTAGGGCTTCTGGGTGAAATTCCAAGCGCACGTTATCCATGTTCAGCAGTTTTTGGTACTGCTTTACTAAGGCGTTGCGGGGTTGGGTTAAGATTGCTACTAAGGAGTCTTCATCTAGGGGTTCCACGGCGGTAATCACAGGTAACCGCCCAATAATTTCCGGAATTACCCCAAATTTGATTAAGTCGTCTGGTTCTAAATGTTTGGACAATTCCGCCGAAGACAGTTGGGGCGATCGCGTCTCACTCGATTGAATGAAGCCTATCGAACGTTTCCCTAAGCGTTGTTCGATAATTTGCTCTAACCCGACAAACGCCCCGCCACAGATAAATAGAATATTACTCGTATCCAGTTGAATGAACTCTTGATAGGGATGCTTGCGCCCTCCTTGGGGCGGTACATTCACCACCGTTCCTTCTAAAATTTTCAGCAAGGCTTGCTGAACCCCCTCACCGGAAACATCCCGCGTCATTGAGGACTTTTCACTCTTGCGAGTAATTTTATCAATTTCATCAATATAAACAATACCTTGCTCGGCAGCTTCTATATCAAAGTCTGCCATCTGTAACAGTCGCAGCAGGATATTCTCAACATCATCTCCCACATAACCCGCTTCTGTTAGCGTTGTCGCATCCGCGATCGCAAAGGGAACCTGTAACAAATTGGCGAGAGTTTGAGCTAAAAGGGTTTTACCGCAACCCGTGGGACCAATTAATAGAATGTTGGACTTTTGCAGGGTGATGCTGTCATCTAGTCCACTAGCGTCATAATCATCCTGAGCCAGGTTAAGCCGTTTGTAATGATTATAAACCGCAACGGAGAGGACTTTTTTGGCTTGGTCTTGACCAATAACATACTTGTCTAGCACTTGTTTAATTTCAACGGGCTTGAGCAAGTCATATTGGGGGCGACGGGGAGAATAGTCAGGTTGTTGGTAAGGGGGTTCAGCCGTTAAGGGTGGATAATTGGGGCTTTCTGAGTGAGACGTCAGCAGTTCTTCCTCTAAAATTTGGTTGCACAGTTCCACACATTCATCACAGATGTAGACGCTAGGACCAGCAATCAATTTACTAACCTGTTCTGAGGATTTACCACAAAAAGAACATCTTAAATAGGAATCGTATTTGGACATA
Organism: Coleofasciculus sp. D1-CHI-01; assembly: GCF_040218875.1. Lineage (NCBI taxonomy): Bacteria > Bacillati > Cyanobacteriota > Cyanophyceae > Coleofasciculales > Coleofasciculaceae > Coleofasciculus > Coleofasciculus sp. D1-CHI-01. Next base: position 35,543 of record NZ_JAVJQP010000150.1, on the reverse strand, counting down.
TCAATATCCGAGCTTTTGGGGTCAGTGACAGCAATCTGGCTTAAGGGGAAAGTTCGGCTATCCAAACCGCTCTACTTCAATTGTAGTTTCCAGCGATCGCAAAAGGGGAGCTTCAGGTGAGGAGGTGAGAGGGGAGCGGGGGAGCTGGGGGAGCTGGGGGAGATGGGGGAGCTGGGGGAGATGGGGGAGATGGGGACAGTCATGGTAGAAACGTACCATGGTGTATCTGTGTGTAGGGGCGGGTTTAGGGACTAATATTGATGGTTTTCCTTAGTGTGGCTGCAAAACCCGCCCTGACCAAATGACGAATGACGAATGACAAATATCGACTGACATTAATTGTCAATTAACCGATTTTCTTGCAAATGGGTGGGATCAGTAACTATCATTGTCAATAACATGGTTTTTTTGAGAGGGTGATTATGCCTCCGTATACAGCCGCTTCGCTGAAAGCTGAACTTAATTCCCGGGGTTGGCGGTTGACGCCGCAGCGAGAAACGATACTCCACGTTTTTCAGAATCTTCCCCGAGGAAACCACCTCAGTGCTGAGGAACTCTTCCATTTGCTGGACAAGCGGGGAGAACCCATCAGCCTGTCTACAATTTACCGTAGCGTCAAGTTGATGGCTCGCATGGGTATCCTGCGAGAATTGGAGTTAGCCGAAGGGCATAAACACTATGAACTGAATCAACCGTTCCCGAATCATCACCATCATCTAGTTTGCATTCAGTGTAACCAGACGATTGAATTTAAGAATGATTCAATATTAAAACAGGCAATGAAGCAGGTGGACAAGGAAGGCTTCCAGCTCATTGACTGTCAGCTTACCATACACAGCATTTGTCCCGAAGCTCTCCGTATGGGATGGCCCTCCGCACTTCCCAGTAATTGGCGCTGCACTCGAGCGATCGTGGCAGAAGATCCCCACGAGGTAAGCACTCACTATTAACACGTCATCAGGAATTTGTCCAATGGTTGAACCAAGGACAGCCAAGCGGTGAGGTTGGGTGAGTAAAACTTCAATATAGTGTGATTTTTATCACTGACAACGGTTGAGTGGTAGCTAAATCCGTGCGTTTTTAGCTGTTTTCGCCAGATAATCTAGGGATTTGTTAATTTCATTTTCCCCTAACCCCTAAATTGTTAGATACTTTAGACTATCAAACAGACGAATAATATCCAGTAGCGATTTAAAGAAGATTACGGCGGTATGCATATCAGCGAAATTACCCATCCGAACCAGCTACACGGTTTGTCGCTCCGTCAACTGGAGGAAATTGCCCGTCAAATTCGGGAACGGCATCTGCAAACGGTAGCCAAAAGCGGTGGTCATTTAGGTCCAGGGTTAGGGGTTGTCGAACTGACGTTGGGATTATATCAGACACTCGACTTGGATCGGGATAAGGTGATTTGGGATGTCGGTCACCAAGCCTATCCCCATAAGATGATTACGGGACGCTATAATCACTTCCACACCCTAAGGCAAAAGGGCGGGGTGGCTGGTTACTTAAAGCGTTGCGAGAATCAGTTTGATTACTTTGGTGCGGGTCATGCGTCTACCAGTATTTCAGCCGCCCTAGGGATGGCGCTGGCGCGAGATCGCAAAGGGGAAAACTTTAAGACAGTAGCGGTGATTGGTGATGGTGCCTTAACCGGGGGTATGGCATTAGAAGCGATTAACCATGCTGGACATTTACCCAATACCCGGCTGTTGGTGGTACTGAATGATAATGAAATGTCCATTTCGCCCAACGTAGGCGCGATTTCCCGGTCTCTGAACCGGGTACGCCTGAGTAAGCCGATGCAGTTCCTGGCGGATAATTTAGAGGAACAGTTCAAGCATTTTCCCTTGTTTGGGGAATCCTTGACTCCCGAATTACAACGGGTGAAAGAGGGGATGAAGCGGTTAGCTGTACCCAAAGTTGGGGCGGTGTTGGAAGAACTGGGCTTCACCTACATGGGACCAGTAGATGGTCATAACCTAGAAGACTTGATTACCACGTTCAAATCGGCACATACATACTCAGGTCCCGTCTTGGTGCATGTGGTAACGACCAAAGGTAAGGGTTATGCGATCGCAGAACAAGACCAAGTCGGTTATCATGCCCAAAGTCCCTTTGATTTAACCAGCGGGAAAGCGATTCCCTCCAACAAGCCGAAACCCCCCGGCTATTCCAAAGTCTTTGCCCACACCTTAGTCAAATTAGCCGAAAACAATCCCAAAATCATCGGCATTACCGCAGCCATGGCGACGGGAACCGGGTTGACTAAACTCCAGGAAAAACTGCCCAAACAATACATCGATGTGGGAATTGCCGAACAGCACGCCGTTACCCTAGCCGCAGGGCTGGCTTGCGAAGGAATGCGACCTGTAGCCGCAATTTACTCCACCTTCCTGCAACGGGCGTATGACCAGATAATTCACGATGTTTGCATCCAAAAGTTACCCGTGTTCTTCTGCTTAGATCGCGCCGGGATTGTTGGTGCTGATGGTCCAACTCACCAAGGCATGTATGATATTGCCTATCTGCGCTGCATTCCCAACATGGTGGTTATGGCACCCAAGGATGAAGCGGAACTACAACGGATGTTGGTAACGGGTGTGAATTACACCGACGGACCGATTGCTATGCGTTATCCACGGGGGAATGGGTCTGGCGTTCCCTTAATGGAAGAAGGATGGGACGGGCTATCCATCGGTAAAGGCGAAATTCTCCGCAATGGCGATGATATCCTGCTGATTGGCTATGGTTCCATGGTGTATCCCGCGATGCAAACGGCGGAAATTTTGAGCGAACACGGAATTGAAGCCACTGTGGTTAATGCCCGTTTTGTCAAGCCTTTGGATACCGAGTTGATTCTGCCCCTAGCCCAGCGCATTGGTAAGGTGGTTACCTTAGAAGAAGGCTGCTTGATGGGCGGTTTTGGGTCAGCCGTGACGGAAGCGTTATCGGACAATAATGTTTTGGTACCCGTGAAGCGGTTTGGCGTCCCGGATAAGTTAGTCGATCATGCTAAACCCGATGAGTCGAAAGCTGATTTAGGATTAACGCCGTCTCAAATGGCGGAACAAGTGCGCGAAGCGTTCTTTAATAAACAACCGTCGGTGGTGAGTTAATTTTCAATTGTGTAGAGACGTAGCATGCTACGTCTCTACAGGTACGGGGTTGATAACGACGGCTGTAAAAATGATTACCTCAAATTCACTGTTTCCAGCAGAAACGCTTGCACTTTCTCGAATTGTCGTTTTAAGGAATCCAGCCGCTCATTTGCTTTGACTAAGGTTTTTTCCCGCGCCTGTTGCTCTAATTGGGCGGCGATTTGGGGAATGAGTCGCACACCAATATTTGCACTCGTACCCTTGAGCCGATGGGCTTGTTGCTCAAGCATCTGGAAATCTTCCCTTTCGATAGCGTGATACATTTGTTCAAGTCCCGGTTGAGCATGTTTAATAAAGGCTTGTATGAGTTGCTTTTGCAGGATGATTTGACCTCTAGAGATCACCTCTAGACGTTTTGTATCGAACAACGTGTGATCAAGGTAGAAGCCTGTAGACGCCAAAGGACTCGAATTAATTTCTGCTCCCCCAGCTCCCTCTGCTGCCCCCGACTTTGCACAACGTTTGATCATTGCCTGTAAGGTATCTTGATCAAAGGGTTTACTGAGAAAGTCATCCATCCCCACCGCCAAACATTTTTCGCGATCGCTCTCTAAGGCACTAGCGGTTAAAGCAATGACAATCGTATGCCGATTTGACCCTTCTTGGCGTCGTAATTCACGAGTCGCATCATAACCATCCAAGATAGGCATCTGACAATCCATAAACACGATATCGTAGGACTGGGCTTGTAATTTCGCCAACGCCTCTGATCCGTTACTGGCGCACTCAGGCTGATACCCTAGCATTTGCAACTGGTTGACGATCACCGTTTGATTGATGGGATGATCGTCAACCAGTAAAATCTTCAAGTGGGATGAATCATTCAGATGAGTGGGTTGATGGATAGTGGTTTGCCAAGTCTCCAGATCTACCTCAGGTGTCACCGCAGCCAATAAACTCTCCCATAGCTGTGACGCTTTCATCGGTTTAGTCAGATACCCCAAAATCTCCATCGATTCCAACTCTTGCACCGTATCAAGCTGATGCATTGTTGTGATCACAATCAATTTAGTGGACGCCAAACTGGGATTACAGCGAATCATCGGCACAATTGACTCACCCTGACTTCCAGGGAGTTGCAAATCCAGAATCGCCACATCATAAGGATGACATCGGCTCACCGCATTCCGTAAAGCGTCCATGGTACTGGTACTATCCGTGGCTTCATCAATCTGCATCCCCCAAGCTTCCAGATGCGATCGCACAGTTTGGCGAGTTGTGGCATTTTCTGCTGTTACCAAAATTTTGAGCTGGCGTAGTGCCCAGGGAACGGCTTGGGCGGGTGGTAAGAGTTGCGTCTTAACGGGTACAGTAAACCAAAATGTTGATCCTTGACCCACCTTACTCTCAACCCCAATTTTACCCCCCAGCAACTCAACCAATTGCTGACAAATCACCAATCCCAAACCCGTTCCCCCATAGCGCCGTGTTGTTGAAGCCTCGACTTGGGAAAATGCTTGAAACAATTTGGATTGATCAGCCGCGCTAATACCAATTCCGGTATCGGTGACGGAAAATCGCAAGGTAACTGAAGATTGAGATAAAGTATCTGTGGGTTGATGCCCACTGACCGCTACCCGCACCACTACTTCCCCTGCATCGGTAAACTTAATCCCATTACCGACCAAATTCAATAGAATCTGACGTAAACGTCCTGGATCACTCTGTAACTGTCGAGGAACATTCGATTCAATCAGGATAGCTAATTCTAATCCCTTTGCCTCTGCCTGTACTGCTAAGACATCAATCACAGAATCCAAGCAACGTTCTAAGCTAAAGTCGATCTGCTCCAAAGCCATTTTCCCGGCTTCGAGTTTAGAAACATCAAGAATATCATTAATTACAGTGAGCAGATGTTTAGCACAGCTTTCGATCGTGCGCGTGTAATTAAGTTGCTGAGGGTTCAGATTCGTTTGCAAGAGTAACCGCATCATCCCTAAAACTCCATTAATCGGGGTGCGGATTTCGTGACTCATATTTGCCAGAAATTTAGACTTGAGCCGCGCCGTTGCTAAAGCTGCTTCTCGGGCTTCTACTAACTCATTAATCGGAAAACAGGCAAGCACAATTCCGCCAACGTCCCCAGTTGAGGTATACCAGGGATGAATCGCCCAATGTTCATAAATTGTCGTACCATCAGCCCGTTGCCAGACATCTTCACTCTTGGTAATAATCTCTCCCTGTAGCGCCCGTTGATGATCGTCTCGCCACGATTCGGGTAGATCGGGGAATATATCATAGTGACACCGATTGATCAGGGATTGTTCGTATAAGCCATAAATAGTGAGCCACTGTTGAGAATAAGCCAGATAGCGCATTTGCCGATCAAACATTGCCATCGCTACGGGTGCAACGGTAATAATTTGTCGGAGTTGTTGGCGTTCTTGTTCTAAATGTTGATTGAGTTGCTGTAACTGGGTGGTTCGTTCTTCAACGCGATGTTCCAATTCCAGATTGACTTGTTGAAGTGCCGTTTCTGCTTGCTTGCGACTGGTAATATCGAGTGCCAAGGATAAAATTGAGACTAAATTATCGGCGTCATCGCGCAGTGCTGAATTGTACCATTCACAATCAATGACTGCACCCTCTTTGGTGTAGTTACGGTTACAACAAATAGAGCGAGGCGTACTACCATCAAGTAAATTCGTCATCACCACATCAACGGCGTCTCTATCTTCAGTAAATACTAGTTGCAACTCATCAATCTGCCGACCTAAGGCTTCCTCTGCTTTCCAGCCAAAGATTTGTTCAGCCTGTTGGGACCAGCGTTGGACTCGATAGTGACTATCCCATTCAATCACCGCCAAGGGAGAATTTTCTACGTGAAAGGTGAGGCGTTGTAGAGTATGCTGTAATTCAGTTTCTGCTGTTTTGCGTTCTCTGATTTCTTGTTCGAGTTGAGCCGGACTGGGTAATGCTAGAGCTTTGGGGATTAATTGCACCAGCAGTACGGCTGTAGCCAGGGAAACGATCGCGGTGATTGCTTTGATCATTCCACTAAGCCAGTAATCGGGATGCCATAGCGTCCACACACCCATAATATGGGTCGTACCACAGGCTAAGATAAAGGCACTAAATAACCAAAATATCCAGTCAAAGGGCAGATCCTGTCGCTTGCGGACGAAGTAAACTAAGGTTACTGGAATCGAATAGTAAGCTAGTCCAGTTAACGAATCGGACAATAGATGAAGCCATACCAGTCCTGGCTGCCAAAGATAACAATGTCCATGGGGAATATAGTTCGCCAAGACTGTCCACATTATGAACCCTCCCTCTGGGGTGTTGTTACGCTGGGTATTTGACGTTCATTGCTCATTGTTCATGGTAGAACGACGAGCGATGAACCATTAATAATTTAATAGTTGATAATAATTGATAATGACTTACGCGAAACGTTTCACTTGTTGCTCTCTAACTAACGTCAAACTTACCCAAGATCCGCGATCGCTATAGCGGCGAATCAGTCGCTGGCGTAGGTTAGGTTCGACTAACCAACCGACTTCTAGGACAAAACTGTGACCGGATTTAATCGTTAATGGACAGTTAGAAGACGCGCCATCGGGGAGAAGTACGACCTGAACGGGTAATCCACCATCCGGGAAATAGAGCATCTCTCCGTCGATTCTAGCACTGGAGGTTAGGGTCTGAACGGATGCGCCGACGCCAAAGGTTAGCTGTTGGATCAGGCGGTTACTGTCTTGGCGTTCAATCGTGAGTTTAGTGGAATAGGTATCTGGCGATCGCAAGTCGGGATAGAGGGTAATGGCTTCACCTTGCCATTCTCCCAGTAATTGATCAACTCTTAGGGGAGGACGTTCTGGGGTATCGGTTCCGGCGCGTTTTTCCCGAATTAAGGTTAACTGAGACAGTTGAGCATCTTTATTGTAGAGTTGCACTAACCGTAGGCGGCGATTTCCGGCAATTAAGCCTAATTCAGCCCCAAATTCGGAAAAAGGACCCCACTGCATTGAGCCTTGAGAGAATGCGCCCGCCTCAAAAAATAGCACACTTCTGGCTAAGGTACTGTATTCTAAGACCGTTTCCTCGACAGCGCGATCAGGGGGATAACGGCGAATCACCTGGCGCACCGTTTTATTTTGATTGAGTCCCTCCAAGCTGACAACCGTTGGTGTATCCGTCAACGGTTCTCCTGGCGGCGAGAAGCGGGTAAACGAACCTTGCCATTCGCCTAAATTTTGTAGTAAACAGTCCCATTGCGATCGCATTGTTTTTCATTGGGTTGGGGCGGGTTTAGTAACATCTGGGTGAGAAAAAACGATAGTTGTGAAACCCGCCCCTACAGACGCTTTTGGCATCACATCTCTACAGGTATTAACTCGATGCACTGGTATAAAACCGTAGCGCAAACCGCCAAAAGACACCGGACACTAACAGTAATCCTAATGCCAGAATCGCCGCACCCACCACCCAGACGAACTCACCGCGACCTAATATTACCTCGGCGGGTATCGTGGTTAAGAACGCCACAGGGACAACAAAGGTAAAGAAAAATCGATAAACGGTGGGATAAGCCACCATCGGAAAACGCCCTGCTTCCAACAACCCGCGCAGCACTTCAGTCACATTATAAATTTTGACAAACCAAATACTCGTAGCTCCCAGTATAAACCAGAGGCTGTAAAGACTGATCAGACCAAACACCAGGGGAACAGCGCCCAAAAGGTAATCAACCCCACTGATGTTAAGGCGTTCACCTGCATAAGCTAGGAGGATTCCCGCAAAAATTAAATCGGGCAATCCCCAAGGCGACAGGGTGCGAGATGACAGCCAAAACTGGGAACTAATCGGCTTAAGTAAGATAAAGTCAAGCGTACCCTGCTGGACATGCTGGACAATGCGATTGAGATTAGGACTCAGCAGCGTCGCCGCAAATCCTTGGAGAAGGGTAAAAATACCTAGAATCACCAAGGCTTCTTCCCAACTCCAGCCCTTAAAGGTGTAGCCAGTGCGGTAAAACAAAAATAACCCAAATAAACTGCCCACTAAGTTTCCGAGACTGCTTAAGGCAGCAATCAGAAAGTTGAGGCGATACTCGAGTTCAGCGGCGAGAGCAGTCCTCCAGAACAACTGGAGTACGTTCAGATATCGTTTCATCTTGATTAAGATAGCAGAAATCACCGATGATGATGGCGGTTAGGTAGAGCAAAATTGTGACAAAATGTAAATTAAACCGTGAGGATATCCAATGAAGAAAATTTTAGTGATTGAAGACGAAAGCTTAATTCGAGATAATCTCTTAGAACTGCTGGAAATGGAAGGATTTGAAGCCATCGGAGCAGACAATGGTCAGGCTGGGGTAGAAATAGCCAAAGAGTTTCATCCGGATGTAATTTTGTGTGATGTGATGATGCCTAAACTGGATGGTTATGGCGTTTTAGAGGCATTGCGTCAAGATCCTAGCACGGCTGACACTAAATTTGTCTTTCTTACAGCCAGTGCCGATCAAATTAATCTGATGAAAATTAGGGGGTTAGGCATTGATCATATTCTCAAACCCTTTAATGTGGACAAATTCTTGACATTGCTGGAGCATCAAAATAGTTAAATAACGTAGCCAAAACAGCAGCCAATGCAGAACGCCGAACTGAGATAATTCATGACTGGATCGATTGTGGCGTTCAGACCTACTATTTTCTAGTCCTTTTCTTCCTTGTCCTATCTATCTACGCCGATCAACCGCAACTGAGTGTAAATTCTCAAATTCTCGAAGAAGCTAGCTTTCCGATCAAAATGCAACCATTGGCGCAAACGACGCCTTGGCGTTCATAATGTTCAGTAGAGTTCAAGGAATTTTTTGTGTCTCAAAAACGCAGGGTTTGGGTGATAGTCGTGTTAGTGCTAGCCGTGCTGGCATTTGTGGGTATATCGACGATTCCGCTGTTAAGGAGTGTTGTAGAGAGTAATCAGCCGTCTGCTGTTAGCACACCGAATGCCCAACCCAGCCTATCCACAGAACAGCAAGATCAACTTGAAGAACAAGCTAAAGGGTACGAACTGGTTTTACAGCGAGAACCGCAAAATCAAACCGCGTTGCGGGGACTATTAGAGACAAAACTACAGTTAAGGGATATTGAAGGCGCGATCGCACCGTTAGAAACCTTAGCTGAACTGAATCCCGACCAACCCGAATATGGGGTGTTGCTAGCTCAGGCGAGAGAACAAACTGGCGATCGCGAAGGTGCAGCCCAAGCTTACCGTCAAATTTTAGCCTCACAGCCCGGAGATATCAATGCCTTAAAAGGATTAGCGGCTTTGTATATTCAGCAAAACCGTCCGGAAGCAGCGATTGGTTTATTGCAAGAGACGATCACAAACGCTGGACAACAGAACCAGACTCAACCCGGTAGAGTGGATGTGAGTTCTGTCAAATTGTTGTTAGGAGAAGTCTACCTGAGTCAACAGCGTTTTACCGAAGCCCTCACCATTTATGATGAACTGATCGAAGAAAATCCCCAAGATTTTCGCCCAGTATTGGCTAAAGCCCTAATTCTCCGCCAACAAGGGAAAACTGAAGAAGCCAAGCCTCTATTTACCACAGCAGTTTCTCTCGCACCGCAGGAGTACAAAGATCAAGTCAAGCAACTTGCCACATTAAGCGAACAGCCTACACCTGCACCAACCGCATCCCCTGATAATAACGAGACACCTGATTTTCCCGAACCGCTTCCGGAAGGGAATGAAAATCCTTAACAGTAGGGTTTGGTAACAGTAACAGTAGGGTTTGGTAACCAAACCCCTACATTGGTTGCCATTTCAACTACGATAGCTATAACGGAGGCTTTTCTGGGGCAGGTATCAGACAATGGTGCGATTAAAATGGTGGCAGTGGATCGTATTGGCAATGCCGATCGCGTCCATGATTATCTTCTTACTCTTATCTGCGGGTTGGCAAATCCACGAGTGGGGAATTAATTGGATCTGGGGTATCTTTATCCTGATCTTCGCCGGATGGCGTTGGCTGCTAGTAAAATGGACGCGGACAACAGTCGATCAGGTAGAAGCAGCGGTAGCAGAGGTTAGCGATCAACTCGAGGCTACCACCGAGGAAACAACTGCTTTACCCGCCACAGATGAGGCGACTCAAAACGCCGAAGCCGCCCTGCAAACGGTGCTGAAAAAAGCACAGGATGATCCGCCCATCTGGGAAGACGGGCAAACCTTTTGGCAACGATGTCAGGAACTTGTGATCGCCATCGCCCATATCTATCAGCCGGAGGCGAAATATCCCTTACTCAATATCTACATTCCCCAAGCTTATGGGCTGATTCGGGGGACGGTGGATGACTTAGATCAGTGGATGCAGAAGTTATCGCCAGCGTTGAGTCAGGTGACAGTGGGACAGGGATTGCAAGCCTACGAAGTGTACCAGAAACTCGAACCCTCCGCCCGCAAACTCTGGCAAGCCTGGAGTTGGGCGCAGTGGGTAGTCAATCCGGTGGCGGCGCTAGCCAAACAAGCGAGTAAGCGTTCGAGTAACCAAGCTACCCAGCAACTGTTGATGAATTTGGCACAGATGCTGCGCGAAGCGGCGTTAAAGAATTTATCTCGACAAGCGATCGCGCTTTATAGTGGAAGTACCCCACCGGGTTCAGCTACCGTCTCCCCACCCAAACCGCAACTCCCCCAGGTAAAAACCCAAACCCTGCGCGATATCCTAGAACAAGCTGAACCGGTAGAAGTGGTTGAACAAAAGCCTGTAAGTATTTTGCTGGTGGGGCGTACTGGATCGGGTAAAAGTAGCCTAATTAATACATTATTTCAGGCAGAACGAGCCGAAGTTGATGTCTTACCCAGTACCGATCGCATCCAAAATTACCACTGGCAAACTCCCACTGGAGAAACCCTGAAGCTGTGGGATACGCCGGGATATGAACAAGTCAACCGATCCGATTTGCGGGACTTGGTACTCGATTATGCCACGAACGCCGATTTACTGCTACTGGTAACCCCCGCCCTCGATCCGGCGCTACATGTTGATGCGGAGTTTCTCAAGGAAATCCAAGCCGATATTGAAGACTTACCCGCCATTACAATCGTCACCCAAGTCGATCGCCTGCGCCCGATCCGGGAATGGCAACCTCCTTATGATTGGCAATGGGGTGAACGTACCAAAGAAAAAGCGATTCGGGAAGCGACAGAATATCGTGCCGAAAGTTTAGGGAAATGGTGCGATCGGGTGTTACCTGTGGTAACGGCGGATGGGAAAACCGGGCGCACCCCTTGGAATATCGAAGCACTATCGTTAGCATTAGTTGACGCGATCGCACCTGCCAAACAACTGCGTCTTGCCCGCTTTTTGCGAAACCGGGAAGCCCGTACAGCGGAAGTGGCTAAAATTATTGACCACTATACGTTTCAGATGGCAACGACTCAGGGGTTGACAGCATTTCTGAAAAGTCCGGTGCTACAGTTTGTATCCACAGTAACAACCGGAGCTCCCACGCTAGCCTTTGCCCTGGCTGAACAAATTCCCGTCGAACAGTTACCCGTAGTCATTGGCAAATTACAGATGGCGTATGACTTATTCTCCTTGCTGAGTGCAGGGGATACTCAGATGCCATTCGACTTGCGATCGCTGTGGTCATTATTGCTGGACAATTCATCTTCACCTGATCGCAATGCGTGGGCATTTGGTCACGCTTTGGTAGAGTATTGGACACAGAATATGAGTGTTGAACAATTACGCCAAAAGTTTAAGTTGTATCTAAATAGCTCTCAAACCCTTACACAAACATAGGACATAAGACGTAGCTTGCTGCTCAAGGCAAGCGAGTTCTCAGCCGTTAACTTTTATGGTATGAATAGGAAGTATCCTGGTCAAACACTTTTGTACCACTCACCTCAAGACGCGATCGCACGATGCCTACCTCTAGTCACCCCCTCCGAAAACCTGAATTTCGTCGCGAACATCGCTTAGGACTCGTCGTGTATGGTGGTGTTTCTCTCGCCATTTATATGAATGGTATCTGCCGCGAATTCTATAATGCGGTACGGGGTCGAGGTATCTATAAACTGATTAAAGCCCTAACGGATTCGGATATTGTTGTAGATATCCTCTCCGGAACCTCAGCCGGCGGTATTAATGGCGTGTTACTGAGTTACGCCCTTGCCAATAGCACCAAAGACACAATTGTTGACTTTAAAGAATTTGCCCAAATTTGGCGTGACAGTGGGAATATCCGCGAACTAATGCATCACCCCTCCACCCAGGAAACCCAACAAGAGTCTGTTTTGGATGGTGCCGGCTATTATCAAACTGCCCTAGCCGAAGCGTTTGAAAAAGGCATTTATAATCGCACGGATGCGCCAGATGGGGAGTGGGTTTCAGAGTTGAATGAACTCGATTTATTTGTCACCGGAACTGACATCCTGGGACGAATTCATAAAGTATTTGATGATACAGGTCAAGTCATTGAAGTTAAAAATCACCGCCAGATTTTTCACCTCAAGCATCGTCAGGGACGGCACGAACCCTTTAATCCGAATAGTGACCCAGCGGATTTAAATCGAACGCCAGAACAAACCTATCAATCCTTAGCAAAACTCTGCCGAATTACCTCATGTTTTCCGGTGGCTTTTCCATCGGTTAATGTTGGCTTAAATAGCGATGCCAATGACATTGATCAGCGACTGATTCGATGGGGGCAAATGGACAATCGTGATTTACCCGAACAACGACCGCCAGAGGGTTATCAACTCCATTTTATTGATGGTGGGGTGTTAGATAATCGACCCTTTAGTTACACGATTAAAGATATCTATTTTCGTACCGCTAATCGTCCCGTTGATCGCAAGCTGATTTATATTGATCCCAATCCTGATCGCTTCTTGGGAAATCCCAAATTTAATGCCATGGCGAAGCCTAGCACCTGGGACGTGCTTCAGGATGCGTTAGTTGGACTCCCGACGTATGAAAGCATTAGCAACGATTTAGAGTTGATCCAAGCCCAAAACGATAAAATCAGCCGCTATAACAGCATACTCGCTAGTGTGGAAGCACCCGATCCATCAACGCCTGGTATTTCCCACAAAATTACCGTTAATGAAGAGATTTACCTCCGCAGCCGCCTGATTGGTTTGCGCGATCGCATCCTCCCCCTAATTTTACACATGGATCGACAGCAAACCACGGCTTCAGGGACAGATAAAAAAGTCATTTTAGATAAAACAGGACAACGGTTAATTGCAGGTATCATCAGCCCGACCAATAGTCAAGATAAAGATATAATTCTTCAACAAGCTAGTCAGCATATTCGTAATCTGGATATAGACTATGCGTTGAGGAAGCATTTCTACATTATTGATAAGCTATTTCACCAGCTTGAGAAAACAACCGAAATCGATGAATATAATAAGCAGCGATTACTTGTCAGTCGGTTAAATCGACAACTTAAACTGCTAGAAGTAATCCGCTTTACTTTAGATACATTACTCAGTCATCCGCAGGTTAGTCAATCCTTCTACAGTTTACTGGAGCAAAGTTTAGAAAATTCTGATCCGGAATTTCAACAGCAGTGGCGCAAGCAAGTTTATGATCGTCTCTTGCGTTTGCACCGCTTTTTCTTTGATGCGGATGGTTTAAATGACCTGTCTCCATCCGGCTTAAACCAAAATCGCCTGGAGTTCGTTCCCGCCAACTTTTTTAAGACATTGCCCACCGCTGCGGAACAGTTAGGAGTAGAGTCAAACCAGCTTCAAGAAAAACAAAGTAACTGGTTACCGCAAAAACAGATTTCTAGTATTATTGCCCAATTCCAGCAAAAAATTCGCCAACTTGATGATGATCCATCACTACTCAACCGTGTTTGGTCGGATCAAAAATACCAGGATAGCGATCCAGAAAACTGTAGTCAACTGTTTTGCTCCATTCTCCATCAAATTAATCAGGCATCAGAACGGTTAATTCAAACCAGTAAACTCAACGATTATGAGGATATTCTCAATCGTTACCAACAGTTTAGTTACTTAGATCAGGTACTCTATCCCTTTGAATATTTAATCAATCTTTCTGAAAAAGATATAATTGAGACAATTCGCTTTAGTCCAGATGATGCTCAGCTAGGGTTAGGGAAGGGAAAAACATTAGATGATAAATTGGCTGGGGATACCTTACAAGCTTTTGGCGGATTTTTTAAGAAATCCTGGCGTTCTAATGATATGTTGTGGGGGCGATTGGATGGACTCAATCGTCTTGTTGAAGCCTTAGTGACTCGTGACTCATTGCAAAATTTTCCAATTTTCTTGGCGCGACAAACCCAAGCACAAGGATGTACAGAAGATGAATACTTAGAACAACTGGTTCAAGACTGTTTCCCCGATTCCACAGCCAACACTCGTCAGAAACTCAAATCCCATCTTCGCTTATTAGCTGATCCAGATCTGTCTGATGCAGCGATGCATATTATTTTAGACGATCTGGTTTTAGAAGGTCATCGCTCAATTTTAATGACCGACTTAGAAACAGTGATTGAAGATGAAATCAGCGAACAACTAACCTGGAATCGCCAACGGGTTAAACCCACTGATCCTGATGATGTGGAACGATTACTTGCTCAACTCGGTGATCAACCACCCAGCTATCAACCCGTTCCAGGTTATTTTGAGAAAACGGTGAATACTCTAGCGGCGGCAAAATTAGCCAAAGATGCGATTGGTAGGTTCTCTCCCCAAGCAAAAGAAGACTTCTTTCGCAATCAATACCGGATTGGCAAAGAATCCATTTTAAAAGATATTCCCGGAATTGTGCTGGCAAATCTTGCTACTCGTGCAGCTTTAATCCTGCGAGATATTATGATTACGACTCTAGGAAAACAACGTGCAAAGAAACTTCAAGGGCTTTTAAGTTATCAATTTGTGAATAAGTCATTACAACTTGTCTATTGGTGGTTACAATTGAAAAGTCCCACCGCGTTTCAGAGTCCCAAGTTTATCGGTAAGCGACCGCTAATATTAGTTCTACAGGTACTACTCCTACTCACTGCCATTATCTGTGTGGTAATTACTGTCTCCACTTCGCCCATAGCTACCGCCGTCGCCCTCATTGCTACAGTTTTGTTTTGGTTATTAGGGTATGCGTGGAAAAAGTCTTAGTTGTCATTTGTCATTTGTCATTTGTCATTTGTTAAAAAGAATAGAGACTTCCATTTTAAAATTCATGTCATGTTATGAGTGCCGATTTTGTAATGCTCTCATTTCCTGCTGCACATCCACAACAATCTGTAACGCCTCATTGAGTAAACGCCCATGTTCCGTCGCTTGGTCGCTAACTTGTAAAGCTGTCAATGCCATGAGGTTATTATCAAACAATTCAGAATTGCATTTGATAAACTTGTCATTTTCCCTAAGAATTCGTTCAGTTTTTAAGGCTCGAATAATATCGTCACGGGTTAGTCGAAGTGCTTGAATAACTTGTCCCCGATTTGTTAACGCCACACCAGGATTGCCAACGGCTTCAATTTTGTCATTAATATTAATGGCTTGAATCACTCGATTAAATCGGTTTACATCTTCAAATAGTCGGATTAAATTCTTGCATTTGCGGCTAATGGCAATTTTGCGAATGTCGTTGAAGAATAAGGTGATGGCAAAAGTGGAAGGGATAGCAATTAACAACTTAAGATGTTCCGGAAAAACCTGGAGAAGTACAAACCCGGTTAAACTAATCAGGATAATAATCAAAAGGGTTTTAGTAATCTCCGCGATAAATTTAGGCAGAGTCGGTGGTTTCAGGACAGTATCAACACTTACTCCACTCAAATGTTTGAGTTCTCCTTTGGTGATTTTGAGTCCCTGTAAGTCAGGTTGCATTTTAGGTATGATAGTTTGACTTTAGCGATTCGGGCTTGGCTTAAGCGGTGATACACCTAATTGTATCTTTCTCTGTATTAGCACAAATGACTTGATGGGGTAATCGGCGGGTCTTGAATTTCCCGTTCCCTGTTCCCTGTTTCTTTAAACACAGGCTTGGCTCTCCCGTATATAAAGTGATAAATTTTGCTTATGTGTTGTGCGATTAGCTTGATTTGAATAAAACCTCGCTTAATCGCTTGATTAGTTGGGTTTCCTTTGTCAACCCAACCTACTGGATTGACACAGCTAAAATTGTGGATTAGATGTGACCATTGAATCGGGCGCAAGTCTTTGCGCCCCTAAGGTTTCGCGGCTAATGGTTAATTTTTGGAATATTACTCAGTGCAGAAGTATCAGTTTGTTCTCCCACAGTTTCCTTTTTGATAACAGCAATTGTTCCAGTTGACTCCATGACAATCGCTTCTAAGTTTTGTAAAGAAGCAATTCTGTTTTCACGCACTGCCGCTAATAATTGGACTTGGGTAACCCGTTGCTGTTGCATGGCTTTGTGTAAAAATTGACCTCGAAAGTACAGCAGTGAGGGACTTGCTGTGACTACGTTCTGGAATGACGATGAGCGAACCGTTAGCCATGAAACCACGTATTGTAAGGAAAGTAGCGTCAAGAATGCGATGACGCTTTCAGCTAAGGATACACCTTTTGCCGTGATTAATCGTCCCAGAGTAGAACCAATCGCAATCGTAATTACAAAATCAAAGGCATTCAACTGAGCTAAGGAGCGTTTGCCAGATATCCGTAGCAAGAAGAGTAAACTGATATAGGCTAAGGTTCCGACAACAACGATGCGGATTAACGGTTCAATCCCTCCATAAAAGAAAACAACCTTGTCCATAATAGTAATAATTTATTTAGCGTTATTGAGTTTGAAAATTAGGATCTCAAGCATGGGAAAATAAACAGTATAACATTCACCGCAACCTGAAGGGGGACTTTGATCTACTGTACTTTATTACAGCGCAAAGAGCTGTATTGCCAACTTTGATACCAGAAAATAAATTTATTATTTTTTAGCTTAAGTAAGAATCGAGCTTACTGAGTAAATTTTACAACCCGTTTTAACGGGTTTTAGCTTTAAGCCAGAACTTTAGTTCTCGGCTTAATTATGGGAAGCATTCTCTGTAGAAAATTAAACCGAGTCTATGTTTAAATTATTATTCAGTCAAATATTTGAATTTTTCTCCTGAACGATTTGCTCATACCCTTTCATTAAAGGAGTCGCACTAATTCCATGTATGATGATAGATAGTACAACAGTTATGGACGTTATCCAAGCAATTCTTGCACCCAATTCTCCCTCTAAACTCTTACCAAGAGAATAGGAAAGATAGTAGAGAGAGCCGACTCCTCGAACGCCAAACCAACCAAATAACCAGCGGGTTGTGGGGTGAAACCGTGAGCGAGGTGACTTGGCAAAACCTAAGTTGGTGGTGCTAATCCAAGCGCCTAAAGGTCGGATGGCAAAAATTAATAACCCTGCAATTAGAAGGGCTTCGCCACCAAATTCTAGAATTGGTTCAATTCGTAGTAGGGAACCTATCAACAGAATCGTTCCCACTTCCATCAATTTTTCAACTTGTTCGGTGAATTCCAGTTGAGAAAGTCGCCGATTAGGATTAGAATGACTCCGCTGTACCATTAACCCAGCAATAAATACCGCCAAAAATCCGTAACCGTTAATGACTTCTGTTAGCGCATAGGTGATTAAAATAATACTGAGACCAATAAAATCCTCCATTAATACATCAATGGGTCGAAACTTTTGGAGCTGCTGCTTAATCCACATAACTCCCTTTCCAACCAAAATACCTATGCCAATTCCAGCCGCGATCGCCCAAATCAAATCAACAAAAATCCATTGTGTCAACCAAGTTTGCCAATTGTCGTTTTCTAACCAATGAATTCCAAAATAGACAAAAGGAAAGGCTAAGGCATCGTTCAATCCCCCTTCAGAAGTCAGACCAAATCGCAACTCATCTCTATCTCCTATATGTGCCAATTGGACTTCGGATGCCAACACCGGGTCAGTTGGTGCAAGAATTGCCCCCAACAAAACAGCCGCTCCCCAGTTCAGATTCAATAACCAATGGCTAATTGCTGCTATGGCAAAAATTGAAATCGGCATAAGAAAAGCGATGAGCCGAATTGTTGATTTCCAAGCTCTTAGTCTCAGAGGGCGATTCATTTTTAATCCGCAACTAAACAGAGAGACAATCACCACAAATTCTGTGATGCGCTCCAAAAATTCCGTTCGGATCTGAAGTTGAATCAGATTAGCTCCATAAGGACCAAGACAAATTCCCACAACTAAGTAAATGAGAGCGTAAGAAAGAGGTAATCGCTTAATCCAACCTGAACCTATTGAGACCAACAGGAGCAGTAAGCCAATGACCAACAAGGCAAGAATATAGATATCCACAAAAGTAATACCTTATTTAACAATCGGAAAGGTTTTCTAAGACAACACGAAGAGTCGGTATTTAAATCCGTCTCGAAGTAGTCTTTTAGAATCCCTGGTATGCATAAGCTGTTCGGCATTTAAATCTTAACCTTAACAATGGCGAAATGCTTGTAGTGCGTTTAGCGAAGCCATGCCGCAGGCTTTACATCTTGCTCGCTACTAATACCCAATTTAAATGCATGACAGCTTACCAGGGAGAGGTCAACGCACTTACTCACTAACGCCAATCGGACGAACGACTAAAATACCGATCGCGTTTTTGATCTTGCCTACATACTGCTGTAAATCTTGGGAAATCGTCACCTCTCCAGCGGGTGAGGCATGAATCAAACGAATTCTACCATCTGGCTGGCGATCAATGAATCCGGTATGGGTAACATCTAATCCCGCAATAGTCGTAGCGATGCCAATAATATCTCCAGATTGTAGCTGATCATAGCTGTGGTGAATTTGCTCGGTGGGAATATAGTTAAAGGGAACAGCATTAAGCTGATCTTCCATCTCTAAAATACACTGGTAATTTGCCTGATTATTAACCAGTTGAGGATAACGGTGGCGGTGGGTACTCATGAAATTAAGCCGCTTATTTAAGGAGATTCCTCCCAGCGCCTGGGTAATATTGGCTACAGTTCCTCGTTTCTGGTTATCCTGAATCCAGGCTGAGAAGTAATGCAAACGACTACAATAGCCATCGAGTTGACCATTTTGGTAACGCTGATTGCGAAGGTGATTGACAAAGGTGGGATAGGAATAATCCTGTTGCGCTAGAGTTCGTGCGATCGCGAGTACCGTTTCCACAAATAGCACACAGTCAAATGCCTGAAGCGTTACCACCAAGGTTTCCTCTGGCGATTGGTCTAATAAGCCTGCCTTATAGGGTGTCCCCACAAATCGGTGTGCGATCGCCTGTATAATATCCGTCATCGGTTGCTCATCCAGGTGTTGGGCAATTGCCCAGTCCATGACGTGCTGGAATTGTTCCCTCTCCTCTGGTGCAGGATTCATCGATTCTGAGACGGTAATAGTTGAAGTATCGGTCAGTAACGTCTGGGAAGGGGGGAAAATCAAAGCCTCTTTTCTGGTAAGAGAGAGGTTTTCTACATCCCGTGACAAGTAAGAATAATCTATCAGTTCCTCGTCCTCTGTTTCCCAGACGTAGCAAGGGGCTTCTGTACAGACTTCCCCTCCTCTAGAAGCATCCTCAGCACGATTTGCCGCTTGACTAACTGGAATAGAATCATAGTCCTGAGCTTTAAAGGCAAGATCTGACGTAAAACCGCCAGAAATTGCCAATCCCACAAAAGCCCAGCCAAACATTGTTCTCATTATTCCTCCTACTTCTCCAGCTTAGAAGGGCGGGTTTAGTCAAGTTATCGGTAAAATCCGTCCCTACCCCCCTCCAGACGCGCCTGCTCATAGTTTGCCACAGTAGAGACGCGCCATGGCGCGATCGCTAGACCATTGATGCAGTAGGAGTTAGACTTCGATTGTCGCCCTAAAACAGCTAACTTGGGTCTGTCAATTGCGCCTCAAGGCTATAAACTGAAGGATGCATCAAGATTGAGACGATTTTATTTAAGCTGTGCGAAAAATAGTCATTGCCGGTAACTGGAAAATGTTCAAAACTCAAAGGGAGTCCTCTGAGTTTTTGCAAGAATTTATGCCCAAGCTGGAGCAAACACCCCCAGAGCGGGAAGTTGTTCTGTGCGTTCCCTTTACAGACTTGGGAGTAATGTCCAAAAATCTGCACAATAGCCGTGTGCAGCTTGGGGCGCAGAATATCCACTGGGAAGATGAAGGCGCTTTCACCGGGGAAATTTCTGGTCCCATGTTGACCGAACTCGGCTTGCGTTATGTGGTTGTCGGTCACAGTGAACGGCGTCAGTACTTTGGTGAAACGGACAAAACCGTGAACCAGCGCCTCCTCGCCGCCCAGCGTCACGGGTTAATTCCGATTCTTTGTGTCGGTGAAACAAAGCAACAACGGGATGCTGGAGAAACGGAATCTCACATCAGCCAGCAACTTGTAGAAGGCTTGGTGGATGTGGATCAGCAGCAACTGGTGATCGCGTATGAACCGATCTGGGCAATTGGCACAGGGGATACCTGTGAAGCCGCAGAAGCCAATCGGATCATGGGTTTGATTCGCTCTCAACTGAAAGTTGCAGATGTACCGATTCAATACGGGGGTTCGGTCAAGCCGGCGAATATTGATCAGATTATGAAGCAATCTGAAATTGATGGGGTGCTAGTTGGCGGAGCTAGTCTAGATCCGGGGGGATTTGCCAGAATTGTTAATTATGAATAGTTCATGGTTCATCGGTCAGGGTTCATCATTCAGGGGTCATTTGTCGAAAACAACCGATAAGCTGTCATGCATTTAAATTGGGTATTAGCACCGAGCAAGATGCAAAGCCTGCGGCATGGCTTCGCTAAACGCACTACCAGGATGAGAGCCATTCTTGACATTAAGGTTTAAACGCCGAACAGCTTAGTCGGACGAATGACAAAGGACAAATGACGAATGACAAAGGACAACTAACCATCCGAGAACGTTCGTTCTGTTGGGGAGAACGTACCTACCTCATGGGCGTTTTAAATGTGACGCCGGATAGTTTTAGTGATGGGGGAGAGTTTAATACCCCAGCAGCAGCTTTGGCACAAGCCCAACGGCTGGTCGAGGCGGGTGTGGATATTCTGGACATCGGCGGACAATCCACTCGACCGGGGGCTGAGGAGGTTTCGGAAGCCGCAGAACTCCAGCGTGTACTCCCTGTGGTCAAGGCGGTGCGTTCCTCCCTATCAATTCCGATCTCGGTGGATACTACGAGAGCCTCTGTCGCGAAAGCAGCGGTGGCGGTGGGGGCGGATATTGTCAATGATATTTCTGGTGGCACGTTTGACCCGGATATGTTTCCTGTGGTTGCCCAATTGGGTGTGCCGATTATTTTGATGCATATCCGGGGAACCCCCCAAACTATGCAAAAGCTGACCAATTATCATGACCTCATTGGCGAAATCTACGAGTTTCTAGAGGGTCAAATTCAGGTGGCTGTCAATGCGGGAATTTTGCGATCGCGCCTGCTCATTGATCCGGGGATTGGGTTCGCCAAAACCGCTGAGCAAAATATACAACTGCTGCGACAACTTGCTACTTTTCGTTCTCTCGGTGTGCCTATTTTAGTCGGCGTGTCTCGCAAACGTTTTATCGGTCACATTCTTAACCAACCTGATCCCAAGCAACGAGTCTGGGGAACGGCGGCGGCTTGCTGTGCGGCGATTGCGGCAGGATCTGATACTCTCCGGGTTCACGATGTTTCCGCCATGTATGATGTCTGTCAGGTAGCCGATGCCATCTGGCGGTAGTAAACAATGCGGCTCAGTTAAGAAAACCTGGAGAAGCTGCTGACTTTTCACGCCATTTGGAAAAATGAACATCAAACCTAACCCCTCAGCCCCCTTCGCCTTTAGATCGCCCTTCCGTCCCCCTTCAAAAGGGGGAAACCAGATGTTGCTTCGCTTTTATTGCATGGAAGGGGGAGAATTCAAAGCCTCTCTCCTTGCAGGAGAGAGGTTTGGAGAGAGGTTTTCTACATCCCGACCAAAAGTAAGGGAGAAGCTGGGGTAGAAAAAATTAAATTAGAGCTTATCCGAGGAGTATCGGGGTAGTAGAGTATTTGTTCTCGTCTGATTGTGAATTTTTGTAAAGAAATTTAGCGAAACCTTGCAATAGTTGCTCTAAAAACTCATAATTCTAATCTGACGGCGATGTGATGTATAGAGCAGCGTTATCCCAGAAGAGTCGGGATCAGCCTATGCCTTATCGATTGCTGTCAAGTCATCAAAAGCCGTATTTGAGTTAGCGAAAAAGTACCATCAAACGGTAAAATAAAAATAGTTATTGACCTCTCTACTGGAGTTTGGATGGTTCATTGAAGCTAGGTGGAACAAGTGTGTTAAGTCAAAATGATAGAAGACGATATAACGTTCGTCTATCTAAAAAAACCTGAATAAAAAGCCTTTGAATTATGAGGCAAATCAGACCCTTGAATTGCCAGACAAGTCAATTCCCATAGAGTAGCCATAAGAGCCAAAAAGTCTTAGATATTGTGAGTCTAAGCTAAGCGGTTGGCATCGTTCAGCCCAAAGCAAAAAAGCTAACAAAACTGATTGAGGTAGCGTTTTGCCTGTACAATCAGAAATGGCAGACGTTGGCATCGTTTGTTTTCATCTATCTTTCTTTGGCAAATTTGTTAACTTTTCTCTAAGAAACAGGAGTATCGCTAAATGTTCAGTTTTTTAAAATCTAAAGACAAATCGTCAGAAGCTCCGAAAAGCAAAAAAAGTAAAGACTACTTTTTGGAACTAGACGATGCGGGGGCGGTTAAATCGGAACCGGAAGCCAAGAAACCGGAACCCGCTAAAGCAACCAAAGCTCAAGAAGCAGAAGCGAAAAAGCCAGCAGCAAAGAAGCCAGCAGCGAAAGCGGCTAAAGCACCAGCAGCCAAACCGCAAAAAGCTGCACCCCAGGCGACGCCCGCAGCCAGCAATGGCAAAGTTGAACCTCAACCGGGACTCACCTTTGCACCAAACAACTTATTGCCACTCAAAACCAATAGTGGTCGGCGGCGTCCGGGTCCTTCTATGAATAATTTCCTAGAGATGGCACGTCAGGTGCAACCGCCTCGCTCATAAGCGATTTCATTTGGCAGTGCAGATTGTAGAGACGTTGCATGCAACGTCTCTACATTAATTATTTTTCAGAAAAACCAGTCCACTGTATAGTTCAAAAGCAGAATCCCAGAGGCTTTCTTGACGTCGAAACAAGTCAATGTGAGCGGGTAAACGAGTCAGCATTTCTCGATAATCGAGAGCCGTTTCAGCAAAATTGGTGAAATCTGACCAAACTGGAGTTTGAGGAAGTTGACGGTTGAGAAAATCCCGCAGCTTATTCCAGTTGATTCGATTAGTTGTCTGGCTTAGGGGAGACGGGGATTTTCCCTGAGTTAGGTGGTTCTTTGGCTGGGGGGATAATTCAGTTCCCTGTTGAAATTGATAATCGCGATCGCATAAACGCAGGATAGTTTTTCTCGTCAGTAAATGCAAGTCGCAAAACTGGGCGTAGTCTTGGGTTTGAGTCTTACGCTGTAATTTACCACGAGCGTCAACATCCACCACTTGTTCAAAAATAGGTAAGCGTCCCTCCACCAGTTGACTCACTTGGGACCACTGGAAGGGGAGAGAACCCAGTTGACCTTGATCATCTTCGCAGACAACGGTAGCTTCCTGAGAACTAACTTGGGAAAAATAATGAACCCTAAACACATTGAGGGATTGAATCTCCGCCAAAATTGCCCAAAAACAAGGAACTGAACCCTGCTTGAGGGATGACGCATAAAATTTTAATTCGCCAATGGGTCCAACTCGATACAACCGCCATCCCCGTGTTGGGAGTTGTAGGCGGGCGGTATAGGGATCGATTTGCATAATCTTCGCCAAGGTTTGGGCGGCGGTGGGTTTGGCTTCGGGTTCTATGGGTTCGAGGACTAAAATACCGAATTGAGTATTTTCGGCGTCAGCCGTGGCTTGGGCTAAGGCTTGGCGGCGTTTTTCCTGTTCCATGGCTTCTAAACGCCCCAATCCTTGACGCGCTTGGGTCATAACTTTAGGATGCGTTGTATTTTTAAGTAACTTGCGGTAAGCGGTTTCGGCGGCGTCTAACTTACCTGTGGCTTCGTGTAAGCGTCCGATATAGAATTGCACCCACGGGTTATTGGGGTCTTCCTGGGCTAACTGTTTGAGTAACCGAGCCGCTGTGCGGTAGTCTTTTTGTTTAAAGGCATTAATAACTTGGTCAAGCATAATTTTGTCTTATGTCTTATGTCTTATGTCTTATGTCTTATGTCATTTGTAAAAGATTGTCACTTTTGTACCTCTAAACTAGCAGCAATTAACGAAAGAGCCATGAGGGGGGCGGTAACAGCTCGTAAAATTCGGTGTCCTAGGGAAACAGGTTGAAATCCAGCCGCGATCGCTTGTTCGATTTCTGCGGGAGTCCAGCCGCCTTCGGGTCCTGTAGCTATTGCAATAATAGGAAGGTTTGACCCTTCGCTGCATTCATCTGGAACCGGGTTTTGAATGTAGGGGCGGGTTTCACTATTATCGTTTGTTGTCACCCTAATGGTGCTAAACCCGCCCTCATCTCCCTTATCTTCCCCATCTCCGGGATCAATAACCTCTAGCTTAGGTAAGCAATTTAACAAATGAGGAACGTTACCTCGTGCGACACAAATATAGCGGTGGGTGGTGGAGTCGATAGCTTGTTTAATCGCTGATGTAAAGTCCAAGGGATCAAGAATTGTGGGTACAATCTGACGTTCCGATTGTTCGGCGGCTTCTTGGGCGATACGTCGCCAGCGTTCCAGTTTGCGGGGACTGGGGTTAAGAATCGTGCGATCGCTCTTAATTGGTATGATATCGGTTACACCGAGTTCGGTTGCAGCGGAGATAACATCCTCAAATCCACTCCCCTTGGGCATCGCGGTCATTAGGGTAATTGCACAAGGTAATTCGGTTTGGATGGGGATCGATTCAATAATTGTAGCTTCGGTCAAGTTAGCCACCAACTCACTCAACCACCAGTTTTCTTGTCCATCCATAGCAATAAAGCGATCGCCTTCAGTTAGTCGCAAGACTCGCACCAGGTAATGCTGTTGGCTGTCGGTGAGGAAAATCTGTTGGTTTTGTCGTTGCGTGGGTGAGATGACTAACCGTTGCAGGTTCATCGTTGATTGGTCATGGTTCATTATTCATCGGAAATTGGGGTTACCAGGGACTCCCCACTAGAGTAAACGCACTCCAATAATAAGGATGGGTAAGTTCCTTATCCGGTAATTCAGCTAACTGGGGAGGTAGGGGGAAGATACCATTCGGCGTCACAATTTGACCCTTTTCTAATCGGACTTTTCCCTGAATCATCGCTAATTGTGCTTGTCGCAATGCTTCAGCTTTAATTGGGGCTTGTTTTAACTGTTCATAGAACCCCATCATTAACCCTAATGTCCCCTCATCGCTCACATACCAGAGACTCCCCAACGCCGATTTAACCCCAGCTTGTACCGCCAACCCCGTAAAACCTAACTCTGCCTCTTCATCGCCCAACGCCGTGCGACAAGCGCTTAATACCATCAATTCAACCGGGGGATTATTCAAGCCCAATTCACGGATTTGATCCAGGGGTAGCTTTTGATTCCAAAACTGGATATAAGAATTTTCCGGCTTACCCGGTTTAAACTCCCCATGAGTGGCTAAATGCACAATTCCAAACGGTTGATTCGCCCGTGCTTGCTTGAGTATATCAGGAGTAAACGTGGAATTCAGGAAAGATCGACCCTGCCATAATTTATCTGCGATCGCGTCTAATTCCACAGGCACAGCAGGTAAAGGATTTTGGTCAGTAAATTCCGACGCCCCCATCGCCAACACTTGTAGATTTGTCACATCCACATAGCGGGTATCCGTCAGAGAAAGACTCGGCATAAAGCCAACACTATACCGTTCAATAATAAACCCATTACCATCATGCAGCACCGCCATAGGTAAGGAACGCAATCCCTGATCCATAATAAATACCAAATTATTAATCTCTCGCCGTTCTAACTCCTCCTCCAACGGCGAAATTAACCACTGATACAATTGCTGTGCAGCCGGCAAATAAGGGCGAGGAATACGAGTATCCGTCACCGCACGGCGCAAATCTTGAGTCATTTTCAGCACCTTCTCCCTTGTCGCCCCTGGTACAGAATAACTCATCGTTTTTCCATCAGCCGTAACCAAAATTAATGCCAACTGATCACTCTCTTGAGGCTCTGAATTAGCCAAATCCATTACCTCAAAACCGCCACCCCCCTCTGCGCCCCTCTGCGCTTCCCTCTGCGCCCCTCTGCGTTTTAATAAAAACTCCGATTTTGCCCCATTCAATGAACCTTCTTCTCGAACAGAAGTTGGCACAAAAATCGCATAAATCAAAGCCGGTTTAACCCCCGTCGCTTGTTCAATTTGATGTAACGTTGCCCTTGCTTGAATCAGAGTTGTTAGGGCAGTCTCCTCTAAATTCAGATAATTTTCAAACCTTAGAGTAAAACGTTCTTCAATCGGTGCAATTGCATCAACCTCTAGGGATGGAATAACTTGCTCAACTGTAGATGGGACAGATTCTTTTTCCTCTTCCTCTTGAACTTGGGTAATATCAACCGGATTAATCGGTAGCTCAGTAAAATTCGGCGTTGTGTCGATAGGAGGAATTGGGGGTTCAATTGGAACAATTGGCGGTTCAATCGGAATAATTGGGGGTTCAATTGGAGTGATGGGTTCATCAACACTGATAATCTGAATATTGCCCTCAACATGGGTAAACAAAAACGATTCAGAGGGAGAAATTGTAATATCGCCACTGGTAATTGCTCCAACTGTACCATTAACACTGGCATCACCAATCTGAAACGGAGTCTCTCCATTTCCACCATGGCGAATAATAATCTCTCCTCCTCCTAAATCACCCGCCGTAGAAAGACTCGCCTCTCTTCCATTATTATCAGTAAAACTGCCAGTGGCTCGGAAAAATTGCCCCGCCGTAATATCAACAGTTCCACCGTTCCCACTATTACCGCCTTGAGCATTAATCGAGGTTACTTCAATATCATTAATTGGGTCAAGGATAACATCGCCACCATCACCACTATTACCGCTGCTATTAATTTCACCTGTAGTTATTGCCGTTAAAGCACGAATGGTGATATCTCCACCACTCGCCCCAAAACTATTGAGATTATTCGTTGTAATCGCCCCATCACTACTTTCTACGGTAATCATTCCCCCTTGAGCATTACCACTAGAACTCGAATCAATATCATTGGTGGTAATATTACCAGGAGCCGTGAGATCAATTGCTCCGCCATTACCTGTTTCATTACTGCTATCAAGGATTCCCGCACGAGTATCAATAGTGCCAAGGGTACTGGTGAGAGTAATCCCACGACCTGGATTAATAATATCACCAGTGATAATATCTTGGTTAGCTTGTAATATTAGGGTAGCGTCATCGGCTCCAGTTATTGTGCCACCGGTAGTATTGATAGAACCCGAACCAACAGGCACTTGGAATGTAACAGAATCATTAAACGTGACATCACCCACCAATGTAATTAAACCACTACTGTTGCTTCGTCCAATCGCGATCGCACTAAACCCATTTTGCAGCACACTCAGTTCTGTCGCCGTCACCTCTAAAATACTAATATTGCCACTATCAGTACCCCCAACTTGAATCGATTGCGTCGGTGTCAAGGGTTGAATGGTTAAATTGCCTGTTCCCGATACAGTTCCCGCAATATTAATTTCATCTCCGGTAAGGGTTAAACTGCCAGCCGCACCATTAATGTTGCCACTGAAGTTTTCATTTGTGCTAAAAATAAAGGTGTCATCTAAGTTGCCACCAGTGAGATTTGAGACATCACTGAATGTTAGACTACTATTAACTGTACCGCTGTTACTCCCCGTAATCGTCCAACTATTAGGCGTGTTATCTCCCACTAGGGTAATGTCAGAATTGCCAATCACCGCTTCAATATTTTCAATTGTTGCCAAATTCAACGTCACTAGATTGACAGCCTTTGAATAATTAAGACTATCGCTACCAAGCCCTCCGTCAATTGTGCCACTAATTATTCCGTTGTTATTGAAAACGAACGTATCAGCAGCCGTTCCACCGATTAAGTTTTCAATAGAGGTGAACCCTAAACCATTACTAAACCCTGATAAATCCCCGCTATCCGTACCGTTAATTGTCCACGTCGTATCTTGATCAGAACCGACTAATGTTGAACCTCCAGAAATAATCACAATATCCTGAAACGGAGTTGAACCTGTATTCGTCACTGTATCAAATAGAGTTACTGTACCCGTACCATCAGCACGCCCTATATTAATTCTCAGAAAACCATCTTGCCAGCCAGCAATCTCCGTCGTGGTTAAATCCAGAGTGTCTACTCCCGTGTCACTGGCTGTACCAATAGCAATGTTTTGATTTGCTGTTGCTGGTTCAATGTTTAAATTGCCTGTGCTGACAACAGATACAATGCCATCAACGCCCCCTGTTAAATTAATTTCATTGCCAATTAGAGTGATATTTCCACCATCGGGAGAACCACTCGCATCTAGATCCCCGGCAATAATATTACTGCCCGCTTCAAGGGTAATAGTTCCACCCGTACCACTGGTTGATGAAGCATCAAGCAAGCCACCATCGCTAAAACCACCAAGAGAAAAGAAGGTACTCGTGTCGATAGTTCCACCAGCTTTGAGGTTAATATTGCCATTGGCAGCGATACCAGCCGTAGTAATGTTACCTGTTGCTTCAAGGGTAATATTGCCACCCGAAATATCGCAGAAACTAACACTGCCACAGAGAGTGCTAGCTAGCATAGTGATATTCCCACCTGTACTGGTAATGGAAATATCTCCGCCGCCAATATTAACAAGTTCAATGTCACCATCAGCTACAAAAGTAATATTTCCCTCCTGATTATCACCCGATGAATCAACAGAACCTTGTGAGGTTAGATCAATTTTGCCACCACTGGTTAAACTAATGTTTCCACCATTGCCAAATTCAGTGCTGGCACTAAGATTCTTAACGCTAATATCGCCAGCCGCCTCCAGAGTAATATCATCCGCATCACTGGTATTAGTACCGTCAGTCGATATCGTACCTGTAGAGATAGAACCGCCGCTACTAATTATTTCAATATCACCTCCACTCTCATTAGTTAATCTCTCTCCAGTTTGAATATTAAAAGTACTGATATCACCCGTAGCCGACAATATAATAGTTCCATCATTCGTAGGCGTCGTACTAATTTCCCCAACGGAAATACTGCCGGGATTGGTGGTTGAACCAGAGGAATCAAAGGGTGGCGGAATATTGACTGGATTATCTAAGGATGTTTTTCCCGCCTGCAAAATAACAGCGGCGGTACTGCTTAACAGGGAAAAATCTGGATCTGTCCCCACTAAATTCGCATCGGGTCCAGTAATAGTAATATCTCCCCCCGTAATACTTCCTCTCGTTTCAATCTTGAGAGATACGCCTGTATAATCACCAAATATTACATCTTCATTTGAGCTGATAATGGGGTCAAACTTACTGATATAGTTTCCCGGTTGACCTGATAAATTGAGGACAGAAAAGCGCCCACCACTGCTAAAGTGAGCATCCCCAGAAATAGCGCCATTACTTACTAAACTCAGATTCCCACCACTGACAAACGGTGTTTGTGGATGATTGAGTGCCAAAATATCAATGGCATGATTCCCTTGAATATAAAGATTACCGCCAGCTTGCGCCAAACAGGGATTCGTTACACTGTCTCGCACGAACACCGTATTTCCGGCTAGCAGAGTTAAATCATTGGTCGTATTGAGTTGGCTTTCTACCAAGGTTAAATTATTAATAGCTGACAGGATTACTGTCTGTGCTGTCGCGTTCTCAGATACGACATCGCCGTTCTCGACAGGGAAATTCGTATTAGCTAGTTGTACCTCTCCCTCTGTGGTAACATCAACCCCTGTCTCCACATTTTCCCCTGTCCCCGTTAACAAGCTGGCTAAATCTAAAGGTGTAAATGGTTGCAGTAATTCTTGATCATCCCTGGGAAGTTCCACCTCTAAACTTAATAACTGACCCTCCTGAGAAATTCTCACCAAATTAGAACCGGATACCGCCGCCACGGTAATTTGTCCTCCTGAGGC
The DNA here is from genome assembly GCF_040218875.1 of Coleofasciculus sp. D1-CHI-01. NCBI lineage: Bacteria > Bacillati > Cyanobacteriota > Cyanophyceae > Coleofasciculales > Coleofasciculaceae > Coleofasciculus > Coleofasciculus sp. D1-CHI-01. Next base: position 5,225 of record NZ_JAVJQP010000150.1, on the reverse strand, counting down.
TGTCAGTTGCCCCGTGTTAATCACAGAACCTCCCAACAAGGTTAAATCCTGTCCCGGAGAAACGGCTAAATTTCCGGCATTAACAAGGCTTCCTCCGGGAGAAACATCAAATGCAAATTGATTAGGATTACCCACTAACTGCTGATAATTATTTTCGCCAAATGCATTAAACCAATGATTATCGCTAAATCCAATACCTGTCGCCGTTGTTGCGGTAAAATCAGCCGGAACATTTAAACTCGCTTGATTGCCAAAAATAATTCCTGCTGGATTCATTAAATATAAATTCGGACTTCCCCCAGTTATCTGAATCAATCCATTAATCATGGAGGGATTACCACTAATCACGCGCCCTAAGATATTTTGTAGATTAGGATTCGCCAGAAAGTTAGCAATTTGACCCGCATCTAAGCCAAAGTCTTGGAAACTGTGAAATAGGTTGGCTTATTTGAGTCCCTAAACCCGCCCCTACAGATTCCCTAAACCTGCCCCTACAATTGACTAATCTAAATCTGGGTTATCGACTTCCTTTATAATCCGGTCTTTCTCAAGCGGACTAATAAGTAGTCAGACAAAATTAAAATTAACAGTTGAGATTGGGAAAGAATGGGAATCACCAGTGATTCTAGTCCTGAAGTGTTTCTATGGTAACGGTTAATCCTTGCTCCTGAAGCAAATTAAGAATTTGTTGGGCATTCTCGCGACTACTAAATAATCCCACTTGCATCATTAACGTCCCATTGTAAGAAGTACGAAACGCCCCAGGAATCAGCGATCGCACTAAGGTTTGCTGATCGTCAGTTGCGGCGGCGACTAATACCCGATAACGCCCTTCCGGTGCGGTTTCAGGGGGCGGTTCATCGGGGGTGGCGGATGGGTTGTTGCTACTGAGTACAGGAATAGAATCCCGGTTGGGGAACTCTTGTGCATTAACTGTGATATCTCGGATCTCGGCTTCAGGTGTCGAGGTGGCTGGTGTGGATGTATCAGGTATCGCCGTCTCGGTTGGCGAGGGAACGGAAATATCGATGATCCGGGGAACGGTGGCGGCTGGTGTCGTTGGGTTAGTTGGGTTCTGTTGAGACTGGAGACTGGAGGGAACCGGAAAAGACGCGGCGGAAATGGGAGAGGTTGAGGAGGATTCGCCTGTCTGATCTCCGGCGGCGGGTTGAGTCTCAGTTGATTCTGGGGGATTCGCCACCGATAGGGAGATAGTTGTCCAGTCTGAGGGAAACGTGGTGGGAAGTGTTTCTAACTGGGAGATAGTCGTCTCCGGTTCAATGATGGGGGAAACAGTTTCAGGAGTTGGCGAAGGATTCGCGGTAGTTTCAACGGGTTCAGATACCGATTCGGTTTGGGGAATACTCGTAGTCGTGGGAGATTCAACCGAGGTTGAAGGACTGTTGCGATCGGCGCTTCGCAGGGGTACTTCGCGATCGCGACTTAATTCCAAAGTAGCGTTTTCCCGGTCAATAAACACATTTTCCCGCACATCTGCCTGTAATGTCCCCGCCACGAGAATACCATCACCACCATTGTTATAAAAGTAATTGCTGCGAATGGTTGGCGCACTATTTCCCTTAATCACAATTCCGGCGCTGGTATTTTCTGTAAATGTATTATCCACGACTACGGGGGAACTGGATTCAATCCATAACCCATAGCCTTGAGGATTGGGATTAGTAATCGTCACACCGGTTACTGTGGCGGGGTTTGCAGCCAGAATGGTAATATTCTGCTGGGCGGCGGTGGGACTCTCGAACAGTCCCCCCCCTTGGATGATAATATTCTCCCCTCTGGTTCGGGGATTCCCTTGCAACGTGACGCCGGGGGGCAAAATTAAAGGAAAGGTTTCATCGGTTTGGGAACTATAGATACCAGGCGTTAAAACAATCACCGTATTCGGTTGAGCGACTTGTAAGGCTTTGGCAATGGTTTTGAACGGGGAATCCATATTACCATTCCCATCAATATCATCCCCAGTTATGGGGTTGACCAACAACACTTGGGTGTCTTGCTGATTTTGGGCAACAAGTCGCTGGGGAGTTGGGGTTAACTGTGCTACAGTTTTTGGCAAACCTAGAGGAGTCAGGGTTAGACAGCCGATAGAAACCCCAGCGATCGCCCCTATCCTACATCGGATCAGGGGTTGGTGGTGGAACCATTGAATTGGGTAGGGCTTAACCATCTCCTGGGGGGTGAATCTCAACCTAATGCTTTGAGTTTACTGTACTCAGTTGCACTAGAATAGCTAATTAACAATGGTTCTACAATATCTAAATAATTCCCAATAGTTTATGAGTTACTCAAAACTCGGTCAACGATTAACAGCCACTACCCTGTTAGGATAAAAAATCATGTGGAGCAGTTGGCGATGAGTGGGTACAACGGTTGGATAGGGCAAGAACCAGCAGTTTGCCGGATTTTAGATGCGAATTTAGACCGAGCCAGAGAAGGCTTACGGATTATCGAAGAGTGGTGTCGCTTTGGTCTAAATAGCGTGCAGATGGCGAGTGAATGCAAACAGATGCGTCAAGAACTTGCCCGTTGGCACAGTCGAGAGATTCGCGCCGAACGGGATACGCCTGGTGATTTGGGGACAGAACTCTCTCATCCCCAGGAAGAACAACGCACCAATATCCAACAAGTTTTGCAAGCTAACCTGTGTCGGGTTCAGGAAGCCTTACGGGTACTAGAAGAATATGGTAAGCTTTGTAGTCCCACTATGGGAGCCGCTTGCAAACAAATGCGTTATCGGGTCTATACCCTCGAGAGTCAGTTGCTCATCTACCACCGCTATCAACTGCTGAAGCGATCGCAGCTTTATTTAGTTACCTCACCCTCAGACCAACTCTTGCCCACCGTAGAAGCGGCGCTACAAGGAGGACTGACGTTAGTTCAGTATCGGGAAAAGGGGGCTGACGATTTAGGCAGACTCGCTCAAGCCCAGAAACTGCGCCAAATGTGCCACCATTACGGGGCATTATTTATTATGAACGATCGCGTGGATTTAGCTCTAGCGATCGATGCCGATGGCGTTCATTTAGGACAGCAGGATATGCCCATTGCTGTCGCCAGAAAACTCCTGGGACCTCATCGAATTATTGGTCGCTCTACCACAAATCCCGACGAAATGCAACGGGCAATTACAGAAGGCGCGGATTATATTGGCGTTGGACCTATTTATGAAACCCCAACCAAAGTCGGCAAAACAGCGGCGGGGTTAGACTATGTGCAGTATGCAGCGCAACAAGCATCGATTCCCTGGTTTGCGATCGGTGGCATTGATCCGAATAATATTCATGAGGTCTTAGGGGCGGGAGCGAAACGAGTCGCGATCGTGCGTGCGATTATGCAAGCAGAACAACCGACACTGGTAACCCAGTATTTTCTCTCTCAACTCACCCAAAACCAGAACCTGCGTCGTATTGAAGCTGGTACTCCTCAATCATGACCAACAATAGTAATCAAATTACTCTACAAGTGAATGGTGAATCCCGTACCTGTGCGGCTGACACCAAATTGCCTCAGCTTTTAGAACAGCTTGACTTAAATCCACGCTTAGTGGCGGTTGAGTACAATGGCGAGATTCTTCACCGCCAGTTTTGGTCCGATACTCAGATGAAGGAAGGGGATCAGTTGGAAGTGGTGACGATTGTTGGTGGCGGGTAGGAGAGCAGGGGAAGCAGGGGAAGCAGGGGAAGCAGAGGGAGCAGGGGAAGCAGAGGGAGCAGGGGAAGCAGAGGGAGCAGGGGAAGCAGGGGACGAATGGCGAATGACGTAGCTTGCTTCTCGCGAAGGGAGTATAACGAATGACAAATGACGAATGACAAATGACAAATGACGAATCGGTAATCTCCACTCTTGGGATGTTTCAGCTCATGAAGGAGAGCGATACAGTGGAAGAGTAGTCAGTAATCCCACCCAGCTTGAGGTGAGTTGTTTCCCTTGGTTCAGACTGATGAGGGTAAAAATTGTTCATGGCTGATGTCAGCCGTTGGAAACTCACCTGAGTTGGAATAATCCTAATTAACTTATGCGTAACCATCTTTTTTCCAAGATCAAACCCTTTTTAAAGTCTCTGCTTGTTGTTGGTCTCATTTTTACCTTAGTCCTCGGAAATGCCAGTGACGCTTTAGCCGCTCGTAGTGGTGGGAGAATTGGAGGCGGTTCCTTCCGCGCTCCCAGTCGTACCTATTCTCGCCCTGGTGGGGGGTATCGCGGTGGCGGTGGCGGTTATGGATATGGTGGGAGAGGAATTGGCTTTCCGTTTCTCTTACCCTTCTTCGGCTTCGGTGGCGTGGGGAGTCTGTTCGGAATTCTGATCTTTTTTGCGATCGCGAATTTCTTGGTGCAGTCTTTCCGTCGTTTGGGTGAAGGAGGCGGAAATGATGTCCCTAGCACGATCAATCCCAAGGTTTCCGTGGGACGCTTGCAAGTGGGTTTACTTGCTAGTGCGCGTAATCTTCAGCATGAACTTGACGAGTTAGCTCAACAAGCGAATACCGATTCACCTCAAGGACGAGCGCAAGTGCTGCAAGAGTCTACTTTAGCCTTACTTCGTCATCCAGAATACTGGGTGTATGGTGCAACCCAATCCCAGCAAATTGCTTTAGACGCCGCCGAAGCTCGGTTTAATCAGCTCTCCCTTGCAGAACGCAGTAAATTTGCCGAAGAAACCCTATCTAATTACGAGGGTCAACTTCGCCAAGGGGCTGCTAAAGCGGCTGAAGGGGATGGAGCCTTGGTTGAATCTCAAGACCCCGGTGAATACATTATCGTCACCCTTTTAGTTGGTGTGCAAGGGAAGCTGGAATTACCCACCATTAATAGTTCCGATGACTTGCGTCAAGCCTTAAGTCAGATGGGTGGTGTGTCAAGCGATCGCTTATTGGCAATTGAAGTCCTCTGGACACCCCAAGCCGAAGGCGATACGTTAACCTCAGATGATGTATTAGCCGAATATCCCGATCTGAAACTGGTTTAACTCACATCTTGCACCTCGTCTGGCTGCTAAGACAATAGTGAGCGAGACGCTCCTGATTTTGTAGGGTGTCCAAAAAAAACACCGGATTTTCAACCGCGATCGCACCCCAAAGATGTAGGGGCAGGTTTAGGGAATCTGTAGGGGCGGGTTTAGGGACAATTGTAGGGGCGGGTTTAGGGAATCTGTAGGGGCGGGTTTAGGGACAATTGTAGGGGCGGGTTTAGGGAATCTGTAGGGG
>NZ_JAVJQP010000140.1:0-55811 GCF_040218875.1 Coleofasciculus sp. D1-CHI-01 | reverse complement strand
GATAAAGTGCAAGGAAATGGGGTAGCATCCTTCATAAGTATGGCATCACCTTGCTCAGGTAAAATGTACCCTTGCTCCCCCAGCTCCCCCAGCTTCCCCAGCTTCCCCAGCTCCCCCTCACCACAAGACTTATTCAGCAGCCCCTATTGTAGGTTCTCGCGCACTGCCGAAGGTAATCGCGAGACTTTTTGAAGAGTTTGAGCGATCGCACAAGGTCATTCTCCAGCCAGATTCAACACAGCAGCGCGGGTTTGCAGATCGCACCGGAAGCCAAGTGTCTCAAGCTGATTTAAAATGGGTGATATTGCCTCAATGTATCCAGACTGTTTTGCCTTGAGAATTATACCCAATGTTCCTGTGAAAATGATATTTAGTTGACGGGCGCAACGTCTGGCAAGAGCATCATCAAGTAGGACAAGAGAATCTGGAGTTTCTAGTGCTAAGGTTAAGGCTTCTCGCTCCCCTATTCCCAGATCAGAGGCGGATGGCAAAAGTGGTGATTCTTGCACTGGACGAATGGTTATCCAGGAAAGCAAGTCAGGTTCAGGTAGTGCTACACCTAGAGAACGCCCTTGCGCCAATTCCTCAGCAACGCCTTGGGGCATGATAATTTGATTGTATAAACTAGGGAGTAAGTTCAGTAAATTGGTTTGGTAAAGATACTGGATTGGTGACGTATCGGTAATGACTTCAGGCATTAGCTAAATCTTCCGCTAGTTCTGATTCAGTTAAGCGAAAAGTATCAACACCGAATTCAGCAAGTTTAGATAAAAATACGACTCGTGGAATTCTGGCTAGATTTGCTGCGGCTCCAGAAGAAAGTCGCCCTAATTCATAAAGCTTAACGGCGGCGGCTAAAAGGATCTCACTATCGAGTTTTTCAGGAGTTAGCTTCAGTGCCTGTACTGTTTCTTCAGATATGGACAGTGTAATTTCATACATAGCCAAATTCAAATTCAATCTTCTCTCATTGTAGTTGTCGGGTAGACAGTCGATTTGTAGGGGCGCACGGCGTGCGCCCTGTAACCCTGTGCGCCCTGTAACCCTGTGCGCCCTGTAACCCTGTGTGTCTTTCCTGTCGAGGTTGATGGGCACATATTGGGATTTATCGTCGCACACTGGGGAATGGGCGCATACCATGCGCCCCTACGAGCGGGGTGGTTTCATTAAGCAAGTTTAGATAAAAATACGACTGCCTAATAAACTTTTGTAACAAAGCCTTGACGCTGGGGCATCCATCCTTCAATGTGCTAAGATAATCCAAATTAAACCGAAAACTCTTAGCGCCACTCAAAGCTGTTCCCGCAGCTCTGAGCAGCTAACCCCCAAACTGACCAGACCAGTCTGGAAGCTAGAAGAAATACTAACACTCCTCTAGCCACTCCGACTTCTTATGGCAACTTGTGCGGGGTGGCTAAGATTTTGGGTCAATTGATTTTAGGGTTGAGGATTTAGGCGTTTTCCTGGCAAAACAGCCGATATCGCCACAAATCCAACATCAACTGTCCTAAATCAAACCAATGCTACCGCTCATACCCAAATCAGGAGTGATTTACCATGCCTCGGAACTTGATCACGGCTGGAGTTGTTGATCCTTGCCAATTTTCCCTCGACGAAGTACGCCACCAAGTCGCTACATTTCTTAACATTCCCCTCCAGCAAATCGATCGCGTCGAATGCTGGCACCACCAAATCTGGGTCAAGCTAGCCGAATCCCGTGCTATCTTTGTTAGTTATCGCAACTTGCCCCTTTGGATTGAGGCTGGATTGGCGGCAATTGGGCGCTGTACCTCTCGTTCCCAGCTTGATGAATTAGGCGAAATCTTCCGCCGTGAACGCGACTGGTATGATCAGCATGACCAACCCGAAACCGTGCAAACCTGGCGTCAGGCGTGGGCAAAACAGGCGGAATACTTGAAAAACGAGGAAGAATGCCTGAAACCCATTCGCGCCCATCAGGAAGCTGCACAGGATTGGTATGGGGCTTGGAAACGGGTACTCTACTGTTGCCGAGAGTTTAACCGACTTCAGGGATTAGTCGGAGAAATTAATCAACAAAGTCAGGAGTTTCAGGATTTACCTGAGATTATGCAAAAAATGCAGCAATTGTGGCATCAGCGCTGGCATGAACTATCGGGTGCGATCGCCTAAACCGTAGGGGCTTGGTTACCAAGCCCCTACCAATCCCCTACGGGTGGTGTGCCTACATATAGGGTGTAGTTGAATGATGTATCCTTATATGTGGGGTAGCCAGGGTCAATCTGGATGAATCAGGAATGCTATTAGACCCGTCAGCTTACCATGAAGGTGAGCGATCGCACCCCTTAACTGAATCCTTATCTCTCTTTGTCCTATGTCCTTCGTCGGTCTACATATTCACAGTGACTACAGCTTACTTGATGGCGCGTCCCAACTCCCGCAACTGGTGGATCGGGCGGTGGAATTAGGGATGAGTGCGATCGCACTGACGGATCATGGGGTGATGTATGGCGCGATCGAGTTGATTAAAGTCTGTCGGGGGAAAGGGATTAAGCCGATTATCGGCAATGAGATGTATGTGATTAATGGGGATATTCAAGATAAGACGAAGCGACCCCGCAAATATCATCAAGTTGTTTTGGCTAAAAATACCCAAGGCTATAAAAATTTAGTTAAACTGACGACAATTTCTAATCTGAAAGGAATCCAAGGAAAAGGAATTTTTCAGCGTCCTTGTATTAATAAAGAATTACTCAAACAGTACAGTGAGGGATTAATCGTCACCAGTGCTTGTTTAGGGGGAGAAGTTCCCCAAGCCATTCTCAAAGGTGATGTGCAACACGCCCGAAAAATCGCCCAGTGGTATAAAGAGGTTTTTGGTGACGATTATTATCTAGAAATTCAAGATCATGGCTCGATTGAAGACCGAATTGTTAATGTAGAAATTGTTAAAATTGCTCGTGAGTTGGAGATTAAACTGGTTGCCACAAATGACTCTCATTTTATCTCCTGTTACGATGTCGAAGCCCATGACGCCTTACTCTGTATTCAGACGAGTAAATTAATCGAAGATGAAAAGCGGATGCGCTACTCCGGTACCGAGTATCTTAAGTCTGCTGAGGAGATGGCACAGCTATTTCGGGATCATTTGCCCGATGAGGTGATCCAAGAGGCGATCGCGAATACGTTGGAGGTCGCGGATAAGGTAAAACGTTATGACATTATGGGGGAACCACGCATCCCCAATTATCCCGTTCCCAAGGGTCACAGTGCTAATAGTTACTTAGAAGAAGTTACTTGGGATGGATTATTGGAGCGCATGGGATGTCGTTCTCGCAGTGACATCGATCTCGTCTATAAAGAACGGCTGGAATATGAGCTGAAAATGATGCAGCAGATGGGATTTTCCACCTACTTTTTAGTCGTATGGGATTATATTAAATATGCCAGAGATCAGAAGATTCCTGTCGGTCCAGGACGGGGTTCTGCGGCGGGTTCTTTAGTGGCTTATTCCCTGAAAATTACTAATATTGATCCGGTGCATCATGGGCTTTTATTTGAGCGCTTTCTCAATCCGGAACGGAAATCTATGCCTGATATTGATACGGATTTCTGTATTGAACGCCGGGATGAGGTGATTGAATATGTCACCCACAAATATGGGGCAGATCGGGTGGCACAAATTATTACATTTAACCGGATGACATCAAAGGCGGTATTAAAAGATGTCGCCAGGGTTTTGAATATTCCCTATGGGGAATCAGATCGGATGGCAAAAATGATTCCGGTTTCACGGGGAAAACCCACTAAGTTAAAGGTAATGATTTCTGAGAAAACGCCTACACCAGAGTTTAGAGATGCTTACTTAAATAACCCCGAAGTGCAGCGCTGGCTGGATATGGCAATCCGGATTGAGGGTACTAATAAAACCTTTGGCGTTCACGCGGCGGGGGTGGTGATTTCATCCGAACCCTTAGATGAAATTGTTCCCTTGCAGGTGAATAATGAGGGGGCGGTGATTACTCAGTATTTTATGGAGGACTTAGAATCCCTCGGACTCTTGAAAATGGATTTTCTAGGTCTGAAAAATTTAACCACGATTCAGAAAACGGCGGAATTGATTCGCCAACATCAAAATATAACGTTAGATCTGGATCAGTTACCCCTGGATGAACGTAAGGCGTTTGAGATTGTGGCAAAAGGGGAAATCAAGAAAATACCCGATGACATAAAACAGACTTATAAGGTTTTAGAGAAAGGCGAGTTAGAGGGAATTTTTCAACTAGAATCGTCGGGGATGCGCCAGGTGGTGCGGGAGTTGAAACCGTCGAGTATCGAAGATATTTCTTCGATTTTGGCATTGTATCGTCCGGGACCTTTGGATGCAGGTCTGATTCCTAAGTTTATTAATCGGAAACATGGGAAAGAAAAGGTTGAATATCAACATCCGCTATTAGAGCCAATTTTAAAAGAAACGTATGGTACGCTTTGTTATCAAGAGCAGATCATGAAAATGGCTCAGGATTTGGCGGGGTATTCCCTGGGTCAAGCGGATTTACTACGTCGATGTCTGAGTGGTTCAACGGAGATTATTGATGCAGAAACGGGGCGTTTAGTGTCTCTCAAAGACATTGCATCCAAACCTGAGTATTGGTTGGGACGAGAGGTGTTGTCTCTGGATCAGGTAACGCAAAAGATTACTCAGCAACCGATTAGTGAAATTCATCCGAACGGCGTGCGAGATGTTTGGGAAATCATCACGAAAACCAATCGTAAAATTAAAGCGACAGCGGATCATCGTTTCTATTCATTATTAGGATGGCAGCCTCTGGATCAGTTTAAGGTTGGTAGTCGGATTGGACTAGCTAAGATATTACCACTGGCGGCAGAGAGTGATATATCAGATGCTCAAATTAAGCTAACTGCTTATCTAATAGGTGATGGTCATCTTTCGACAAAGAGTCCTTCCTGTAGTTATTTCTGTAATAGTGACCCTGAACTGATTGCTGATTTTAATCATTGTGCAGAACAACTTTTTGGGACGACTGCACCAGTCGATCATCAGTTCCATCCGAATCGTCAATCTGTAACCTATGTCCGGATTGGTTTTCTTTCTGCCTTTAACCATTGGGTTGATCATTATATTAAACGCGCTCATTCAAGAGATAAAAAAATTCCCAAGTGGGTGTTCACACTATCTCGCCGTCAATTGCAACTGTTTTTAGGAACATTATGGTCAACCGATGGCAGCTTTGATAGTAAAATTGGACATACAGACTATACATCAACCTCTGAAATCCTCATCAGACAAATTCAGCATTTACTCCTGCGACTGGGTATTGTTGCCCTGTTTAACGTTAAAACAATTCAGTACAATGGCAAGCCTCACATTTCCTACAGAGCGCAAATTACAGGGCGTGAGGATATGCTTAAGTTCTGTGAACTGATTCAACCCTTTTTGAGTAGCTATAAATGGCAACAAGCTCAAACGTGTTATGCGGTGATAAAGAATAAGTCGCAGAATCAGTCAAAACATTCAATTCCTCCAGACGTGATTTCCTTAATTGCCCAAGCGAAAAAAGCAAAGGGTATGACGTGGAAACAGATTGATCACGCTGCTGGTGTCCGACAGGGAACCATGTCTTCTGGTTTAAATTTCCAGAAAGTTCCCACTCGGAGTTTAGCACGTCATCGAGTCCAGAATTTTGCCACGGCTTTGCCGGATAAAGCACTGATGGCAATTGCGGAATCCGATGTATTCTGGGATGAAATTGTCTCGATTGAATATGTTGGTCAAGAGGAGGTTTTTGACTTAAGTATTTCCCCAACCCATAACTTTATTGCCAATGATTTTATTGCTCATAACTGTATGGGTAAAAAGAAAGTGGCAGAAATGGAGAAACATCGAGAGATTTTTATCGATGGCGCGGCAAAAAATGGTGTAGCAAAACGGATTGCGGAAGAGTTATTCGAGCAGATGATTCTATTTGCTGAATACTGCTTGAGTTATGATACACAGATTCTCACGGTTGAATATGGCGCTGTGGCAATTGGGGAAATTGTAGAAAAGCAGATTGAGTGTACGGTTTATAGTGTGGATGAGCATGGTTATGTTTACACGCAACCCATTGCACAATGGCATAATCGCGGTGAACAAGAGGTGTTTGAATATGTGTTAGAGGATGGTGCTACGATTCGGGCGACAAAAGACCATAAGTTTATGACAGATGAGGCTCAAATGTTACCGATTGATCAGATATTTGAGCAAGGCTTGGAGTTGAAGCAGGTGGAGGTATTGCAACCTGTTTTTTAAGAGAGGGAAGCCGCAGCATTAACCAGCCTTAGGTTGATAGTCCATTTACAGGGGGAAGGGCTGTATTAACACACCATGCTACCGTTAAGGGCTTAGATTACCTTAGCCGCAACTGTAGCTTTTTAACTATTGTTTCTTTCTACGGAAGACCCGGACAAACCCACAGCTAAAATGTTGGAATAGATTTTACCATTGAATCGGGCGCACGCTATGCGCCCCTACGGTTTCGGGGCGTGATTCTAATTCATCAATTAAGGTGTGTCAGTCCAGTAGTCCAGTAGGGTGGGTTAGGCGGGGTTTTAATCAAGACAATAACCCTTCAATGAAGTATCCGCCGTAACCCACCAATGTCTTGAGCAATGATGCATTATGAATGGTGCGTTACGCTTCGCTCTCCTCACGATGGCGTCGGGTTCTTCCAGACTTAGTGTGCTAAACTATCAGCTTTCAGAGTTCATAACGCTTACCAAATAAGGACTGTAGCGCCTGATTCCATCAAAACGACTTGAAATATGGGAAGAAATGCCTAAAGCTCTTACTATTCAATGTTCGGACTAATCAAACTAACAATTTAGCACCCTAAGTACAGAAGACCCCGGTTTTACCCGGTGCTAAATTGCTAAAACACTTGGATCGTAGGGGTTTATGTCCCTGCAGTACCCCTGAACGGGGGGGACTTCAGTTTAAAGATTATGTGAAGATTAAGGACTAGGTTAGTAAAGATTCTGTAAAGATGATGCTTTAATGTAAATTTATGTTAGATTCATCTGTATTCTATTTATGCGAGAAGCGAGGTTGGGGTGAAAAATGCTCTTGGGAAAAACCGATAATGATGACAATACCGTAATTGTTCCCTTCAATGTTTTTACACCCAACCTAGAAGTATCAGCAGCACAAGTAACTGATGCGGATGGGAATCTGGTAACATCGGTAGCGGCAGATGAAAGGGTTAGTCTGTCTTGGACAGTATTAAATAGTAGTACCACGGCAACGGCAGGAGCCAATTGGTACGATAGAGTTTATATTTCCCAAGATACAACCCTTGATAGTTCGGATGTGCGGTTGGTGAACCAATTTATCACTTCACCTACACCGTTAGCGGCGGGAGATGATTATACAATTACCAGTAACTGGACTATCCCGGAAATTGCCACAGGGAATTACTTCTTCCTGTTTAAGGCGGATGGTAGTGAGGCTCAACAAGAAACAGATGAAACGGATAATATTACGGCGATTCCGATTCAGATTGATGCGCCTAACCTAGAAGTATCCTCAGCGCAAGTCACTGATGCTAATGGGAATCCAGTAACATCGGTAGCCGTAGATGAAACGGTTACTCTGTCTTGGACAGTAATTAATAGTAGCACCACGGCAACGGCAGGAGCAAATTGGTGGGATAGAGTCTATATTTCCCAAGATACAACCCTTGACAGTTCTGATGTTCGGTTGGTGAACTATTTTATCAACTCCCATACACCGTTAGTGGCGGGAAATAATTATACAGTTACCAGTAACCCGATTATTCCAGAAATCCCGACAGGGGATTACTTCTTCCTGTTTAAGGCTGATGGCAGTGAGAACCAACAAGAAGCCGATGAAACTGATAATATTACGGCGATTCCAATTCAAATTGATGCGCCGAATTTAGAAGTATCAGCAGCACAAGTAACTGATGCGGATGGGAATCTGGTAACATCGGTAGCGGCAGATGAAACAGTTACTCTGTCTTGGACAGTATTGAATAGTAGTACCACAGCAACGGCGGGAGCAAATTGGTGGGATAGAGTCTATATTTCCCAAGATGAGACTCTTGATAGTTCAGATACTTTATTACTGAGCGAATATACAAGTTCGTTTACACCGTTGGCAGCGGGAAATGACTATACCATTAACCACAATGCGACTATCCCAGAAATTGCTACAGGGGATTATTTCTTCCTGTTTAAGGCTGATGGCAGTGAGAACCAACAAGAAGCCGATGAAACCGATAATATTACGGCGATTCCAATTCAAATTGATGCACCGAATTTAGAAGTATCAGCAGCACAAGTAACTGATGCGGATGGGAATCTGGTAACATCGGTAGCCGCCGATGAAAGGGTTAGTCTGTCTTGGACAGTATTAAATAGTAGTACCACGGCAACGGCGGGAGACAATTGGTACGATAGAGTCTATATTTCCCAAGATACAACCCTTGATAGTTCGGATGTGCTGTTGGTGAAACAATTGATCAACTCACATACACCGTTAGCCGCCGGAGATGACTATACCATTAACCTCAATGCGACTATTCCGGAAATTGCTACAGGGGATTATTTCTTCCTGTTTAAGGCTGATTACAATGAGCAACAGCAAGAAACAGATGAAACTGATAATATTACGGCAATTCCGATTCAGATTAGTCCGCCTGCTGACTTGGTAGTCAACTCCGTAACTGCACCAGCAACAGCCAACTTTGGTGATACCATCACGATTGATTGGCAAGTTGCCAACTCAGGAGTAGGAACCGCTACCAGAACATGGCGCGATCGCGTCTTTCTTTCTAGTGATAATACCATCAGTACAAATGATACTATCTTACTGACCGAATTTGCTCCGACGACTCTCGCTTCAGGTCAAACCTACAATCAGTCAGTATCCGTTACTTTACCCTTAAATAACTCCATCACAGCGGGGACTTACTTCCTCTTGGCTGAGACGGATAACCTTGAACAACAGTTCGAGACGAATGAAACCAACAATGTTAACCTCAGCCAAATTGAACTGACGATTCCGCCAATACCCGACTTAATTGTTAGTGACATTAGCGCTCCAACTACAGGTTTCTCAGGACAAGGAATAGAGGTTTATTGGACATTGACGAATCAAGGGGATGGCACAGCTAGTGGCACTTGGACTGACCAAGTTTTCCTCTCTGACAATCTAACCGTTGGTAACGATCAATTCCTCGATTCCTTTACTTTTACTGGGACTCTGGCACCCGGAGAATCGATAACTCGCACCCAGACAGTAACGCCGCCAATCGACTTAGCAGGTGATCACTATTTCGTCGTTGACACGGATACAGATAACCAAATCTTTGAGTTTACTGATGACAATAATAACAGCGCGATCGCTGACCAGGCAATCAGCCTAGAATTGTCCCCTACTCCCAACCTACAAATAACCAGTGTTACCGCACCAACAACAGCCTTCTCTAGTCAGGAAACCGTCATCGAATGGATTGTCACCAATAGCGGCACGGCGGCTACCAGTACACCGATTTGGATGGATCAAGTCTGGCTATCTCTAGACCAAACCTTAGATAACAATGATACGTTATTGGGTTCAACAACGAATCCCAGCTTACTAAATGTGGGCGATAGTTATAGTAATAGTCTTACCGTTACGCTACCCCAAGGAATTAATGGTGATTACTTTTTCATTGTCCAAACTGATGCCGGAAATCAAGTCTTTGAATTAAATAACGAAACTGACAATAATGGAGTTAGTCAAACTCTCACGATTACCGTTAATGACATTAACGAATCTCCCACGATTACCTCTAACCCTACAGCTAACCTCGATGAAAACACGACTCTAGTTACCACCGTTACTGCAACTGATCCTGATGGCGATATTCCTACCTTCTCGATTATCGGAGGAAGCGATAGTAGTTTATTTACCATCGACGCCAACACAGGAGAATTAAACTTTAACAACGCTCCCAACTTTGAGTCTCCCCTAGATGCGGATGGAAATAACATTTATGACGTAGAAATTACGGCTGATGATGGTAATGGCGGTAGCGATAGTCAAACCCTCACGATTACTGTTAACGACATTAACGAATCGCCCACAATTACCTCTAACGCCACTCCTAACCTCGATGAAAACACGCCTCTAGTTACCACCATTACTGCAACTGATCCTGATGGCGATATTCCTACCTTCTCGATTACCGGAGGAAGCGATAGTAGTTTATTTACCATCGACGCCAACACCGGAGAATTAAGCTTTAACAACGCTCCCAACTTTGAGTCTCCCTTAGATGCCGATGGAAATAACAGTTATGATGTAGAAATTACGGCTGATGATGGTAATGGTGGTAATGATATTCAAATCCTCACAATTACTGTTAACAACATTAACGAATCTCCCACGATTACCTCTAACGCCACTCTTAACCTAGATGAAAACACGACTCTAGTTACCACTGTTGCCGCCACTGATCCTGATGGCGATATTCCTACCTTCTCGATTACCGGAGGAACCGATAGTAGTTTATTTACCATCGACGCCAACACCGGAGAATTAAGCTTTAACAACGCTCCCAACTTCGAGTCTCCCATAGATACCGATGGAAATAACAGTTACGACGTAGAAATTACGGCTGATGATGGTAATGGCGGTAGCGATAGTCAAACCCTCACGATTACCGTTAACGACATTAATGAAAGTCCCCTTGCTAACAACGATAACTTCAGCACTGATGAAGCTACCGCCTTCACAACTGCCAATGTTTTAGACAACGATAATGACCCAGATTCTAGCGATACAATCAGCATTTCTACCCTTGATACTACAACCACTTTAGGTTTAGTCATCAATAACGACGATGGTACATTCCACTACAATCCAAATGGTCAATTTGAATTCCTGGCTGTCGGAGAAACTGCTATTGATAACTTTAGCTACACAATCGACGATGGTAACGGCAACACTGACACTGCCACCGTTAACATTACCATCAACGGCGTTAACGATAGTCCCACAGCCAATGATGATAATTTCACCATCAACGAAAACTCTGCTTTCACCACAGCTAGTTTCTTAGACAATGACAGCGACATCGACAGCAATGATACTCTTACCTTCGCCAGTATCGATACCAGCAATACCCTCGGCACAGTCACGCTGAATGCCGATAATACCCTCACCTACAACCCCAATCATGCCTTCGCTTTTCTTACCCAAGGAGAAACCGCTACCGACAGCTTCATCTACACCCTAGACGACGGCAACGGTGGCATCGATACCGCTACAGTCACCGTCACCATTAATGGTAGCAACGACGCACCCACCCTGAGTACCATTAATAAATCCGGGGATGAAGACACGACGATTTCCTTCACGGCGACTGACTTTACCACTGTATTTAATGATCCTGAAGGGGATAGTCTCAGTCACATTAATATCCTGTCTCTCCCAGCTAACGGTGTCCTCCGTTTAAACGGTACCGCCGTAACCCCAGGGGAAACGATTGCCGCCGCCAACCTAGATAACCTCAGCTTTACCCCCGATGCCAACTTCAACGGCACCACTAGCTTTATCTGGAATGCCTCGGATGGTTCCCTATTTGCTGCGGGTGCCGCGATTAATCTAACCATTAACTCGGTTAACGATGATCCGGTGAGTGGAGATGATAGTGTCACAATCCTACAAGACACAACGGTAACGATTGATGTCTTGGCTAATGATAGTGATCCGGTAGAAGGAGACTCTGTATTTATAGACAGCTTTGATGCCATTTCCCTTCTAGGTAGCACAATTAGCCAAGATGATAACGGCACACCGAATGACTTAACGGATGATCAACTCGTTTATACGCCTGAATTTGGCTTTGTCGGCACCGATAGCTTCACCTACACAATCTCCGATGGCAATGGGGGAACATCCACCGCCACTGTGGATGTCATCGTCGAACCCATCCAGGATATGACTCTCTTGGGCACTCCCCTAGACGATACCCTCGTCGCTAATATCGGTAACGACACTCTCTTCGGTTTAATGGGTGAGGATATCCTGAATGGAAAAGCTGGCGATGACTTTGCCGACGGTGGTGCCGATGATGATCAGCTTCAGGGAGAGGCTGGAAATGATACCCTTCTGGGTAACTCAGGGAATGACTTCCTCGATGGGGGAGAGGATGATGATCTCCTAGACGGCGATACCGGAGATGATATCCTGCTTGGTGGTTTAGGCAACGATACCCTCAACGGTGGTGCGGATCGTGATTTCCTCAATGGGGGAGTAGGAGACGATCTCCTGGATGGTGGCACCGGTAGCGATCGCCTATTTGGTGGTGCTGGTGCCGATAAGTTCCTGTTACAATCGGGTACGGGAGGGGATCTGATTTTTGATTTTAGCGATAGTGAGGATTCATTTTTACTCACCGATGGTCTAACCTTCGGGCAATTAAGTATTATATCGAATGGTTACAGTACCTTAATTCGTGATAATGACACCAGTGAAATATTGGTGACAGTTTTAGGTGTATCGGACTCTTTAATTACTGAAGCTGACTTTACTTGACACTCCCCGGTCTCGCATACAAGGGGATTCTTTCTTCTCAGGGATTCCTATGAATTTACCCTCAGAAAGCATCTTGACCGTGTGTCCCACGGCGGCAAGTCCACGAATGCAGACTATTTGGGCGGCGGCTACATCTCTATCGGTTGTATAGCCGCAATGATGGCATGAATGGATACGCTCAGATAGTAGCTTTTTACCCGTTTCAGTTAGACACTTAGGGCATATCTGGCTAGTTTTCTTGGCGTCTGTTTTCAGGAAAAATACACCACGCTTAAAACAGCATTGTTCTAATATCTGGAGGAACTGACCCCAACCCGCATCTAAACAATGTTTGCCCAACATCCCCTTAGCTAGTGCTTTTAGGTTGAGCGATTCGGCAAATATCATACCCGCCCAATCACAAAGGTTGTGTGCTAGCTCCCAATGGTAATTTTTTCTAATGTTAGCTATCCGTTCATGCAATCGGTTTACTTTGGCTTGTGCCTTTTTCCGGTTATTACTCCCTAGCCGCTTTCTGGATACTCTACGTTGCAGCAATTTAAGCTTGCGTTCAAGTTTCCGGAAGGGCTTGGGATTGGGGAACAATCTGCCGTTAGAAGTGGCGACAAAATGACTGATTCCTACATCATCCCTATGATACACGACTAATTAACTGTCATCAGAACGATTGTTAAGACTGGTGGCTAAAGCCACTAGCCAGACGCCTTGCTCGGTTTCATCCCCCGGTTGAAACGCAAGCTACTGCGTAGTGGTAAGGCATCCGTCTTCAAGCACTACCCGTTTACCATCGTTCTACACGACAGAGAATGGGAAAACTCTACTGTATTACCGTGCGATCGCATCCCTTAAGCATCCATCTGATTCGATTCTGGTAGGAATTTCGGATTCATAACTTGCTCTGGAGTGTAGGGACATTCCTCTGGAAAAACCTGTTCGCCCAACTGAGTCTCTCGAATCGCCAAAGCTAAGCCGAGTTCGTAAGCAGCGAGGAAAACCTCATCGAGATAAGGCTTTAAACTAGGGCTATCCTGCAAAAGTAACCTAATCTGAACCCGTTGTTCTCGAATAGTGCTCAACCAACTATTGCTGCGTTTGTCAGGTTGAAATTGCCATTTCAGTAGATGTCCTAACAACAGTCCTAATCTATTCCTCAGCTCTTGTCGCTCTTTTCTACCCAATGATTCAATTTCCTCAATCAGGTTAACCGTGTCTAATTGCTCCCATTGCTGAGCTTTGAGCAGCGCCGCCTGCTCTTGAGTCCAGCCATAAAAATCTGTTTGATAGAGGTGAGATGTGTGCATTCTGATCAATAGTTGTAGATTGCTATCAGACTTACGAATTTTTTGACGCTGCGCCTTTGGTGCCATTGCACTTACCAATAAGCAGTTAAATAGCAAAGAGTTAAAGTTTGTCCTCTTGCAAAACGCCAATCTTAGGTAGCTCCTTCCACTCCGGCTCAATCGGCGAATAACGGCAATAACACACAACAATCTCGTCATACTCAGCCGAATCAACCGACTTGAATCGCTCAACTCGGCTCACTTCCCAGTCAGACCAACGAATATGAGTGCTAGCATCGGGGAAGTTTGGATCAACTGACTCTTCAAAACGAGCAAACTCACGCAGGCGATCGCCTGATTCTGGCAACACCTGATCAGAACAATCCAAATACTCAGCCAGCATTCGGGTTAAGTGTCCCGCAGGTTGCAACTTGCGCTCCTTCCACCCCTGGGATGAAGCTGATTCAGTTTTGAAGATAATCCATCTCTTCACAAGTTATTCCTCCCTCTCTTGTTTGGGTTCGTAGGGACTAGCTGGAAACTGGGTTTCGCCGTCAAAAACACAATCAACTTCAAGCACTGAATCGCCAGTTTCCTCAACCCTGACAAGATTCCAGCCGTACTTATCAGCCATGTCCTCACACTTGTCTGGGTCAGTTGCGCCATGCCGTGATATGTTCTCATCCGGGTCGTACCGTGGGCTTCTGGTCATTGGTCATTGATACTTCATTGTAAGTTAGTTTATACCAAGCTATACCAAGCTACCTGTAGGGGCACGGCAATGCCGTGCCTCTACCATAAATGGTGTTTGTGCGTAAGTCCTGTTGGTATTAGATTAACGTTTTTATCGCTCACTCAAGGTGCAGGAGAACCATCGCGGCTGCTACTTTTGAGCAACGGAAACGCAATCACATCCCGAATACTCGCCGAATCCGTTAATAACATCACCAAGCGGTCAATACCAATTCCTAACCCCCCTGTCGGTGGCATTCCATACTCTAACGCCGCGAGAAAGTCTTCATCAACCCCTTGGGCTTCCAAATCTCCAGCGGCTTTGCGGGCGGCTTGTGCTTCTAAGCGTTCCCGTTGATCAATCGGATCAGTTAATTCAGAAAAGCTATTCGCCGTTTCTCGCCCAGCAATAAATAACTCAAAGCGTTCTACTAATCCCGGCTTGGAACGATGGGGTTTAGCCAGAGGAGAAATTTCAATCGGGAAATCGACGATAAATGTCGGCTGAATCAGGGTTTCTTCACATTTTTGCTCAAAGCATTCATTGAGCAGTTTCCCTAGGGATGGACAATCTTCTACCCCTTCAATCCCCACCTTTTTAGCCGCAACTTTTGCTTCATCGAATGTCTTGAACTGATTAAAATCTAAACCCGTCACTTCCTGCACTAACTCATGCATCGTGACGCGACGCCAAGGCGGTGTGAAGTCAATCGTCTCACCTTGATAGGTAATTTCCAGAGTTGTCAAACTATCTTGAGTGACGGTGGTAATTAAATTTTCCGTCAACGCCATCATATCGTTGTAGTCGGCGTAAGCCTGGTACACCTCAATTGAGGTAAATTCCGGATTGTGGCGCGTGGAAATTCCCTCATTCCGGAAAATTCGCCCCAACTCAAATACCTTTTCAAATCCGCCGACAATCAACCGTTTCAGGTGGAGTTCGGTGGCAATTCGCAGGTACAACTCCATCTCTAGGGTATTGTGATAGGTGATAAATGGACGGGCTTCTGCACCGCCTGCTTCTGTACTAAAGACAGGGGTTTCAATTTCAATAAAGCCACGATCCTCTAAATAGCGGCGAATGGCGGCGGTAATTTTAGCACGGCGACGGAAGGTTTCCCGAACGGTGGGATTCACCATCAAGTCAACATAACGCTGGCGATAGCGCTTTTCGGTATCGGTGAGACCATGCCACTTATCGGGTAAGGGTAATAGGGATTTGGTCAGGATAGCATATTCACTGACATAGACGGAGAGTTCCCCTTTATCGGTGCGCTTAATTGTCCCCTTTACGCCTAAAATGTCGCCAATATCCGTGAGTTGCTTGAGAGGGGTGAATGGATTCGGCAGATCCGTCATAGTTGCCGTAATCCGCTTTTTGTCGAGATACAGTTGAATCGTTCCAGTTTCGTCTTGGAGATTGAAGAATGCCAACTTGCCAAAGACACGACGCGCTAGAATACGACCTGCGATCGCGACTTCAAAATCAACCTCTTCACCATTCCCCAGATCTGCGAATTTCTCTTGCAGTTCAGCCGCATGGTGGGTAGACTGCCAGTGATACGCATAGGGCTCAATTCCCAACGCTTTAAGCTGTTGGACTTTTTCCAAGCGGGTAGCACGAATTTCTTCCAGAGTGTTTTGGCGATCGGGTGGAGACTGCTCAGGGGACATAATAGGGAACTGCTCGATGCTAATCTTGTAGGATCTCGGACATCTATCTTAACATTCGACAGAACAGATAACCGGAGCCTCACGCGATCGCACCGAACAACCGGATTCTCGCCATGCTGTAACCGAACACGGTAAATCAATCTAGAATACGCGATCGCTTCAGATGGCAAGTGTTATCAATTTTCTAACTGAATTGGATCGCCTGGTGGTGGATGTCGCCCTACGGCTTTGTCCGCCGCACGAATGTTAATGACTCTTTCTCGATTTAAGGCTAATACTGTAACCGTAGTCCGTCCAACTGGGGTTAAACCGATGATGAATAGTCCATCCGCTGACCAAATAAAATGATTACTCCAATTATCTTGTCTGGGGTTAAACAAAGGGACTTCGGCGTCTGACTGAGGATCGATGGCTGTCATTCGATCTGATTTCTTGCGGTTACAATGGAAGCAAGCTAAAGCCAAATTGTCAAGAGTATCAGCTCCATTTTTCGCGAGTGGAATGATATGCTCGATAGTAAAGGTTACATATTGCCATTGTTCAGAAGCATGACAGTATTCGCATAAAAGATTAGCCCGCTGACGAACTTGGTATTGGATCGTTTCAGAAATTGGACGACGAGCAGGCATCGTTTATAAATTGGATTGATTTTGGGTTAAATAAAGATTGCGGACAGTCCGATTTATAAAACTGAGATAGTCATCAATTTCTTCATATAAATCTAGTTCTTTCTCTTCTTCAGTATTGAGTGGTAATTTTTGTTGTTTCTCTAATAGTGTATTAATCCGTTCTTGAACAGTAATGGATGCACGAAATAGAGGAATTCCTTCAACTAATTCAATACGAACCGCTCCTTCAACAGGGAAACTATTTGGTAAGTTGTGCAATTTAGGTAAAGCTAGCATATTTTTTTTGTGTCGTTTTTCAGGTTTAATTATAAGTGCCACAATAGGGTGACAGGCTAAATTTGAACGTAATCCTTGGGCGTCAATCCCCAGATGCAGATGCATGAAACTCTCACAAGCGGGTGTAGCTTGTCGAGACGTGCGAAACTCTATCATCCATAATTTGGCTAAAGAGTCCTGTCAACTTCATGAGATTCAGCCCATGTTGCCACATTGACGGCGCAAATCGTCCCACCGTCAACGCTACCCGCAAATCCCAGGGTAAGGACATTAAACATACATCGAAACTAATAAACGGCGTTTATCTAATGTCGTAATTACCCTGACGACCACTATCTTAGGAAATTCATCGATACTAATCTTGTATGATGCTAGAAATTTATTTTAACATTGGACAAAGAGATGACCGAAAAAGCACGCGATCGCACCGAACAACCGGATTCTCGCCATGCTGTAACCGAACGCGGCAGTAGTGCGAGCATCTTGCTCGCTACATTGAGCATCTTGCTCGCTACCCATTCCCAATCTAAATGTATCTGTACTAATTCAAGTCAGTTTAACAAAACTTATTCAGTTGACAGCATAAATTTGATCACAATTGAGTTAATTTTCAGCCATAAGCGGATAAGATAAAGAGATTCTGAAGCAGAATCACCGCTAGCGTTGGGGCAGTCGGCAATGTCTTCTCACGAACACCTCTGGAAAAAAGGCTTCACTAAGCCCAATTCGACACCTGTGCCGAATCCCTTCAAGATACAGAGGCGTCGTGTCAAAGCCTTATCACCAAATTTATCGCAACAGGAGAAACTACAGCTCAAACAGCAAGCTGATCAAATCTCCCAGTTAGGTGACAATTCCAACAACATTCCGATTAAACCTCCAAACCCCACAACCGTCGCGAATCCGAGTCTGTCAAAATCCGGTGAGGTGGCAAATCAGCCGACAACGCTAGCTGCTGATGCTGTAGATATTCAAGCAGATGCATTAGAGGAACAAGAGCAAGAAGAAACTCAAGAGCGTGACGAGATTTCTTTAGCATCAGCCTCCGATGGTTCCGCATCAGATGGTACTAGAGAGCGTCAGGAAATAGCCGACAGTGACGCCGAGGAAATCACGGAACCCCAGGTAAACAGCGTCGAGAATTAAGAAGAAGAAACTGATATTCAGGCTAAAGCCGAACAACCCGCTCGTAATTTACTCGAAATTCCGGTAAACGTTTCAGGGATACCATCATCCTCAATTCAGAGACAAGTTAATCTGGGCAAGTTCACCAATTCCTATCCTCAGCAAATTCAACCCGCCTCTCACCCCAGATTAAATCAACTCAATGCTTTTCAAACTGGCAAAGTTGTACAGCCGCAGCGAATTCAGTCGCCTGTTAAGCCAGTCAATCCTGTTTTGAATCAGCGACACACTCAAACTGAGGCAGAAACGGTTCAGAAGCAAGGTACACCACAATCATCTGACGCCAGTGAAGTCGAGGCTGCACCCAATATAGAACAGGAGATTGAACAGAAACGAGGTGGCGGACAACCAATTTCCAATAAAATACGCCAGCCAATGGAGCAGGCGTTTGGGGCGGATTTTAGTCAAGTTCAGGTTCACACAGACAGTAAGTCGAACAAGCTGAATGAGTCAATCCAAGCCAAGGCATTTACTACAGGTAAAGATATCTTCTTTAAACAGGGAGAATATCAACCTGATAATCAGCCAGGACAGGAATTATTGGCACATGAATTAACTCATGTTGTTCAGCAAAATGGTAGTCAAGTTCAGGCGAAAACTGATACCGAAGTCGCAACAAAGGGAAATAAGTTACAGACAAAAGAACGGCTGGTATCCGGTTTTCCGACACAACTGAAAATCCAACGTCGAGAAAATCCCCAAGAACAAACAGTAAAACAGAATAAACCCCAGCCAGCACAACCCACTCCCGCACCCGCGCCAGAATCAGGTGGTGACATGGCTCCAGCCACTCCCCAGGTAGCCAATGAAGGTGGGAGTGCAGCAGCACCAGCCATTCCAGAAGAGGCAGGTAAAGCCCCTGCAACACAAGGCGGAAACCAACAAGCGGCTGGAGCAGGTGGGGCATCAGCTACCCCAGGCGGCGGTGGAGCAAAATCCCCCAGTTCCCCAGAAGAAGATCCCGCATTTAAGGGAGTAGTTAATAAGGCAAAGGAAGTAGCCGATAAAGAAAAACAGCATGACCCCGCCGAAGCTGAATCTAAAGAAGCCCAAGACGCCGCTGAACCTCCTGCAAATGAAGTAGAAAGTAAGGCGCAAGAAAAACAAGTTGGGGAAATGAACCAGCAGCAGCCTGGAACCTTTAATGCGAAGGCTTTCAAGGCAAAGCTGATGGAAAAAATTGGCGCAATTATTCCCGACAACGAAGAAGACGCCAAAAAATTCAAGGAGAGTAATCAGCTTGATTCGGTGAAGCAGGATGTCTCCTCACAAGTAACTGACGAGGAAAAAAAAGCAGCCGGTCCCATTGAGCAGAAAACCAAAGCCGCCCCTGATACCAGTGGTGTTGAACCGAAACCCGTCACGCCAATGCAGCCGCCAGAAGCGGGAGCTGCACCAACTGATATCAATGCCGAGAAAGCTGCACCGAAGCCAAAACCTGATGCTGAAGTATCCGCACCGTTTGAGGCAAATAGTCAAGAACTAGATGACGAGTTAGCCAAGGCGAAAGTCCCGGAAGAGACACTGGAAAAATCAAATGAACCACAGTTTGTGGACGCGCTAAGTGCGAAGAAAGAAGCACAAACCCACGCTAAAGAAGCCCCACAAACCTATAGTCGGGATGAAAAAGCCACTATCAATAAGGCTGAAGCGGAAGCACAAACGACGAGCCAAACTCAGCTCCAGGGAATGCATGGTGAGCGTTCACAACTGTTGAATCAGGTGATGGGCGCTCAGAGTGAAACTCAGGGCAAGGATACCCAGGAACGGACTAAAATTGCTAATGAAATTAATGGTATCTACAACAAGACCAAAGAAAAGGTTGAAGAGGTTCTCAGTAACATAGATGAGGAAGTAACAAAGAAATTTGATGCGGGGGCTGCAACTGCCAAGCAGATATTTGAGAATTACGTTGACCAGAAAATGGAGGCGTGGGAGGATGAGCGCTATGGTGAATGGTATGACGTAACCGGATGGGATGAGCGAGTTAGTGATAGTTGGCATGGGTTGCCACCAGAGGTCAATCAATTCTTTGTCGATGGGCGGCAAATGTATCTCGATTCAATGGATGGTACTCTGACCGATATTGCTAATTTTGTTGCCCAAAAACTGAATGAGGCGAAAGAAAAAATTGCTGAAGGCAAGCAGAAAATTCAGGAATTTGTTGCGGATTTGCCGGAAAATCTCCGGAAAGTCGGACAGGAAGCCGCACAGAACATTCAAGGGAAGTTTGATCAATTAGAAGAGAGTGTTAATAGTAAGCAGGATGAGTTAATTGACTCCCTAGCACAGAAATACAGTGAGAACCTGCAAGAGCTTGATGCCGAAATCGAGAAGCGCAAAGAAGCAAACAAGGGTCTGAAAGATAAAGCGAAAGACGCCATCGTGGGAACCGTTCAAACCATCATGCAACTGAAAGACATGCTGATGGGCGTTTTAGCAAAAGCCGCAGGTGCGATTGACAAGATTATTGTAGACCCAATTAAGTTCTTAGGGAATTTGATTTCTGGGATTAAACAAGGGTTTGAAAGCTTTGTCGGCAATATTTGGCAGCATCTCAAGAAAGGATTACTGGGGTGGCTGACGGGGACAATGGCAAAAGCTGGTATTCAAATGCCAGAAACCTTTGACCTCAAGGGTATCTTTACATTAGTGATGCAGGTGCTAGGGTTAGCGTATGACGCGATTAAGTCACGGACAATTAAGGCTCTGGGTAAGAATGGAGAGAAGATATTTAATGGGCTAGAAAAGACCTTTGAAATTTTTGTCATCTTACATGAGAAAGGATTAGGAGGTCTGTGGGAGTTTATTCAGGATAAGATTGGTGACTTGAAAGCGATGGTGATGGACACCATCCAGAATTTTGTGATTGAGAGTGTGATTAAGCAGGGCGTGCTGTGGGTAATTAGCCTGTTGAACCCAGCCTCGGCGTTTGCCAAAGCCTGCAAGATGATCTATGACGTGGTTATCTTCTTCATTGAGCGTGGTAGTCAGATTGTCGATTTAGTCAACGCGGTGATTGAGTCAGTAACGGCGGTGGCGAATGGTGCGGTTGATGGAGTAGGAAAGCTGATTGAGAATGCTTTGTCTAAGGCGCTACCTGTGGTGATTAGCTTCATGGCGAGTTTGTTGGGCTTAGGTGGTATTAGTGAGAAGATTCAGGAAATCATTCAGACAGTTAAACAGCCGATTGATAAGGCGATTGATTGGCTAATTTCTCAAGCGGTGAAGTTTGCCAAGAAGATTGGTAAGGCACTGGGATTTGGTAAGGGTAAAGGTAAGGGTAAGAAAGAGGGTGAGAACCAAGATGAAAATGAGGGTGAGCAGCTTGAGGATAGTGAAGTGGGTAAAACCGTTAACTTCAGTGGTGGAGGTAAAAACCATCGTCTGTGGATAAAAACTCAGGGAACCTCAACTACCGTCATGGTTGCTAGTACCCCAACTTCTGTTGAGGCGAAGCTGAATGAGTGGCAAGGAAAGCTGGATTCTGTGCCAGAAGGCAAGCGTCCACAGGCTCAATCATTGCTGGGTACTGCTCGTCAGCATTTGGGTACAACTGATCAGAAAGCCCAAAAAACGGCTAAAGAAATGGAGGAGGCGAAGCAAAACTCAACGGATGAGAAGGCTATTAAAGAGGCGGAACAGGCAGATAATCAGACTGAGGCGGCGGAAGAGACTCTAACGGACGTACTTAAGCAGTTATTCGAGTTATTTGGTGAGGAAGATAATGTAATAAAGTGGTGGGAACAGGAAAAAAGCTTTAATAATAAAGCGGGAGAATCACACAAAATTTTCTTCAAAGGACAAGGCAAATCAGCCGAGCTAATGATAGCATCTAATCCTACGGAATTGGAAAAATATCTATATGAACAAGAGCAGTTATATCAAAATGATGAAGATAAATTAACAAAGATAAACAGTGCTAGGGGAATTCATCAAAGTTTGGAAATAATTACCCGCTCAAAAGTGGAACCTAAAGATGCAGAGGTCATAACACAAAAAATTGAACAGTTGAGTGTTTTATTAATTCAGTTAGGTGACTCAACTTCCGAGGATGTTGAATTACCAGCTCAAGCTGATTGGAGTTTTGGAGGAGGTGCTAATAAATTTGCTCAAGTAGAAAAACTATCAACGCAAACAAGTACAGGAGGAACAGCACCAAGTTCATCTGCTTCTCCAAACGGATTTAAAATTCTACGGCTCAATAAACTTACAGAGGATAGCAAGTGGGTACGAATGCATATGATCAGTGCTGCCGTTGGAGGCAAAGGCAAAGATGAAAACCTTATTCCTGCTCCCGGATATATTAATACGGGTAGTCAAGTAAAAAGTTTTGAAAATAATGCTAAAAATCTTGTTGAAAACAAAGATGAAAAAACCAAAAAGCCCAATGTTATATGGATAAGAACACAAGTTAATTCATTTTATCCGGCTAGCACAGGTTCTAGTATAAATTATGGCTCAATTGATTTTGTTGAAAGTGTTAGTATGCGTGCTGGTTTGTACTTTTATGGTCAGAATCAGTGGCAAAAAGATACAAAAGCAATGATTTCTGAAGACATTAACATACCTTTGCCAGATTTCTCAAAATCCAGTGTTATATCTATTAATAATAGTGGAGAGCATAATATTGCAGAGGCTTGTGGTTGTTCAACTACTTTTGCTAGGGAACTCGTAAAAGAACGGAACAAGAATGGAGATTTCTCTAGTATAATAGACGTTGAAGCTAGAATGGAAGATTATTGGAATAACGAGTTAAAACAAAAACAGGGAAATCCATTTAAGGTAAACTTACAAAAAGTTATTAATGCTTTAAACAATAAAAAAATGAAATTCTAGTAGAGATTTATCATCAATTATCATGAAAAATAATTTAATCCAAAATTTTAAAGAATTCTTGGATGAATTCAACCAAAATAATTGCGTCGAAATAATTCATAGAGAAACGAATTTCCCAAATCATAGTGAATCAGTCAGAACTCGTACTTTTGAGTTGTTCAATAAGCGATATGAATATAAAATCCCAGAAAATATGAAAGAACTAGTGTCATTTCCTGCAAAACTTTATCTGTATTGGAAAGTTAGAGACAGTGAAGATCCTGAACTAATAGGAGAATTCTGTCTGCAAAACATTATTAACGTGCTGACTCTAAATGATCGGGTAGATGTTACGAACGAAGACATTGATGAAGACACGAAGGCATTGATGAGAAAAGCTCATTATTTTGACACCCAGCCTGAAAAAAGCTGGACTACATCTACAGTATTGATCCCCGAAGAAAGCAAAAATTTCCCAGATCTTTGGCTACTGGATGATTTGCGATTGTTTAGAATGAACTTGTCAATAGAACAATATTTTGATGTCTTATTTTTGACAAAAGGAATGTACTATTGGCAATATCTTTTTTGTGATAAAGCAGCCTATATAGATACATCATTTTATAAAAAGCGATACATAATGGAAATGCTTAAAATTTTGCCTGAGATCTTTCCAAGGCGAGATTATTCATTACTAATCGAGCGGTTTCACGAAATAAGTGACGAACCTTAATAGGAAATTATAATAGGGAGCATCCAAAATGTGCAAAAACATTGCTAGCTTTTTCTAAACACCTGATTATTTTGCAGTTGATTTTTGGGGCTATTTGCAAAATCGAGATACTCCCTTATAATGCAAGGCTATTTATCAAATCTACTGTTGCCAAATTAAGATTTTAAATATAATGACTATACATGGATAAAAAGATTGAATCGGATAAAATTAATATCAAATTAACCTTAAGTGACTCCTCAAAATTGCCTCTAACCCTTCACACAGTCACCCTAGCCCTAACCAAACAAGACGACGAACTCCTCGAATGTCGTCTCACCTTCCAAGTTAACCCCCAACTCTACCAGCGCATCGACACAGAGGCATTATTTAACCTTAAGCCAGAAGTGCGTAACCCCCTCTCGGCTGGAGAATTCCTGCCAGAATCGGACATGATAATCGATACCATCTTAAAACCCGATTTACTCCCTCGCCTAACAGGACATACTACAACCATTGATGAAACTGCAACCTACATTCTGAATCTCAGCCAAGAACAACCTGATAACCCATTACTCTCTACTGAGAATTGGTTAGCACTGTCGGTCAAACAGCTACAGGAATCAGGCGAGATAGGCTACCGCACCCTCTGGGATTATATTAGTCCAGCTGCCCTTGCTCAAGCCACGACTTCGGGTTCAAGCGAAGAAATTGCAGAAGCAATTACTACCTTCTTCAAAGATTGGACAGAGGCGAATCTATCGGAAGTGACACAGAAAACTACCTCCCAGATGCTTGAGGGAATAACCAATTTCTTCGATGAATTAGCTGATGTTAGTCTGGATGCCCTAGAAAAACAAATACCTAACACCATTACCGAACCTGAACCATCCAGCATCCCGATTTTTGCAGAAATGGTTAATTTCTTCAAACAGGATGATTGGTCTTTTTACCAAATCAAAGGACAACCTGTATTACAAATGGGATTCCAGGGAAAAAATGGTCAATGGACTTGCTACGCTAGAGCTAGAGAAAACGAACAGCAATTCGTTTTTTACTCAATTTGCCCAGTTACAGTACCAAAAGCCAAGCGTCGAACCTTAGGAGAATTCATTGCTAGAGCTAATTATGGCATGGTTATTGGCAATTTTGAGTTAGACTTTGCTGAGGGAGAAGTTGCCTACAAAACCAGTATTGACGTTGAAGGGTCAACACTCACGTTTCCTCAAATGAAGCGCTTGGTTGACACCAACGTGGCGATGATGGATCAATATCTACCGGGAATCAAGTCTGTGATTCAGGGAGATGCATCACCAGAAGAGGCGATCGCACAAATCGAAAAGCAGTAATGCGCGATCGCTGATTCACTGATTATGACCTAACTTTTCACGGGAAGTCTAGAGACCTGAGTAGGGGCGGGTTTAGTCACATCTGGGTGCAACCAAAAAGATAGTTGTGAAACCCGCCCCTACACACTTAAAACTAACGTTGCGCCACATAACGCGAAAAGTCAGATTATGACAGGTTTTGCCGAACTTCCCTTGTATCCCAGACATTTAACTAATTGTTATCAACCGAATGAAGAATGAACCATCAACTATCATCTAATACAGCCAATCTCCCTCAACATATCTAAATGCTTCTGTATCGGTGCAAGAGTATTCGCCGCAATCATCCCACTCGCCGCCACTGCGGGTAACCCAATTCCGGGAAAGGTGGAATCACCACAGCAGTATAATCCGGGTAGAGGTGTACCCACTCCAGGAAAGAAACCCACCCCCGCTGGAATCGCTGGTCCATAAGAACCCCGATACCGTCGCAAAAACCGTTCATGGGTTAACGGTGTACCCACTAAGGTTAAATCACACCGCGATCGCACATCGGGTATAATTCTTTCCAAGGCTTGCCACATCACTTGCGATCGCACTTGCTTTTGCTGTATATAGTCTTCACTACGGCGATCAAGTCCCTGCCACAGTTCGTAAGGTTCATTCCCCGGTGTATATACATGAATTACATGTTTTCCGGGTGGCGCGAGGGAGGGGTCAAGAATCGAAGGAATTGAGATTAACACCACATTTTGCGGCGCACTCACCCCTTTATCCCAATCATTGACCACAATATGGTGACAGGCTAAATCTGAAGGTAATCCTTGGGCGTCAATCCCCAAATGCAGATGCATGAAACTCTCACAAGTCGGTGTAGCTTGTCGAGACTGGCGAAATTCTCTAGGAAGCGCATCGTCGGATATCAGTTTCAGCGTATCCCAAACCGACGCATTGGACACCACTCCCTGACGCGCCCGGATTTCCTCACCCCCGCGTAATCGCACACCAACCGCCCGATTATTCTCCACCAAAACTTGCTCGATATGAGCATTTAGCCTCAGTTGACCCCCGTGTTTTTTCAGTCCCCGTATCAAGGCTTCCACAAGTACGCCACTTCCCCCCACGGGATAATCTAAGACAACACCCGGTTTATACCAATCCGCAAACATAAACGCCATCTCTGCGGCGCTGGTTCCATTCGCTGGGAGTCCCGATAGCAGGAAACAGAGTAGATTTAACCAGTTGCGTAAGAAGGGGTCAAACACCACATCATCCATAATCTGGCTAAAGGGTCCCGTCAGCTTCATGGCATTCAACCCATGTTGTAACATTGACGGCGCAAATCGCCCCACTGTCAACACTACCCCCAAATCCCAGCGTACCGCCGCCGGGGGAATTGCGATCGCAGCTTGTCCCAAAGGTTGCATTACCTGTTGTAATGAACGCCATTCCGCTACCGCCTGATTCCCGCGTAACTGTGCCAGTACCTCAGCAAATTGTGACGCCCCCACCGAGGTGTCAAAATCTCCTTCTGGTAAACAGCATCCCCAGGTATCGTAAGTCAGACAGGGGAGTTCCTCACCAATCGCATCTAGAACTTGGCGTAAGGGGTTCGGGGAAGGACTATAGGATAAGCCAGAGTATAGTGAGGGACCCGAATCAAAGGTATAACCGTTGCGGGTAAAACTGTGTGCCGCCCCACCGGGAATCGAGTGGCTTTCACAAACCGTGACATCTAAGCCATAGCGGGCAAGTAAAGCGGCGCAGCTTAGACCGCCGATACCGCTACCGATAACAATAATATCTGGACAACTCATTATATATTGCGATCGCGAACTAATTGAGGGACTGGATGCCGAAGAGTAAAAGGTTCTTTTGTCAATATAATTAGGGCTTGCTGCACAAAGCAAAAACCGCAAAGCCCATCAATACTTTGAGCTTTATTGACACAGGGTTGGATTCAAGGAAATCCGGTAGGGAACTTGCGGCTTAATAGTATACCAATCAAGCTTGGCTGAGTTGATGAATACAGCTTTCCTCACTGGTACTTTATTTTTACGCAGCTCCCTAGCATCCTTCATAAGCATGGCATCACCTTGCTCAGGACAAATGTACCCTTGCTCCCCCAGCTCTCCCAGCTTCCTCAGCTTCCCCAGCTCCCCCTCACCACAACACTTATTCAGCAGACCCTAATTAGGCATCTATCCGCTGACAATCACGAGTCACCTAATCCTTAAGTAATTATACCCAAGTTATAGGGGTGTTTTTAAATTAAACTAGACTAGGAGGATATATATCGTTAAAAATTGGCAAATTTTTATCCTGTTTTATTTTCGGGATTGTCATGAAGCAAGAAATGATGTTTAGTAAATTCGATTTATTAAGCTTTATATCTTTTTGTCTTATTTGTTCAGTGACGTTTAGTCAAAGTTCAGTCTTAGCACTTCCATTGGAGGAAATCGACGATATTATAGACAGCATAAATGATGGAATTGAGGAAATTAATCGCACTGGGGAAACGATAAATGAAATCACAGATTTTTTAGGGATTGATGGAGATGATGATGAAGAGGATGAAGAGGATGAAGATGATCAGTCCAACAAAAAAGAAAAATTATTCCGACTCTATGCAACATGGTATAAAGGCTTATCTCCATCCGAACAAAGACTTGTTTCCTGGCTGACTTTAGAGTATGCCAAGAATCAAGACATGACTTTCAATATAATTACTTCCCGTGAAGGCTTTTCTGAAAAGCCGCTTCAAGAACAGGCTAAAATTGGTCACATTTACCACACGTTTGATGCCATTTATAAGGCTGTCGAAGAAGATAAAAGTATTTTTTTCTCGTTTGCGTTTTGTGTAAATAGTGGTTCTGATAGTTGCCCAGTCAATGAATTATTATTTTGATGTCAACACCAAGTCATACCTACGGATGTAATATTTCTTGGCATTTGGCGTAATTTGGTCTGAATCAAGCCGCCGAAACTTGGCATTTCTGACGCCAACTCTGCAAATCAGCTAAAGCGCGATCGCGATACGCCCCATACCGCTCTTTTTTCCCTTTAATCCGTACGGCTAAAGGCGGTAAAATACCAAAATTGGGTGGCATGGGTTGAAAGTGTTTCGGTGAGGCGGCACTAATAAACTCAAATAACGCCCCCATCATCGTCGTTGGCGGTAACGTAATCGGTTCCAATCCCAACACCAACCGCGCTGCATTTGTCCCCGCTAACCACCCCCCAGCCGATGCGGCTGTATACCCTTCCGTTCCCATCAATTGACCCGCCGCTAACAGGGTGGGACGATTTTTAAACTGTAGTGTGGGATACAGCAACTCTGGCGAATTAATAAACGTATTCCGGTGCATCACTCCCATCCGCACAAACTCGGCATTTTCCAATCCTGGAATTAACCGAAAGACTCGCTTCTGTTCGCCCCAACGCAGGTTTGTCTGAAACCCAACCATGTTCCACAACTGACCCGCCTTATCTTCTTGGCGTAACTGTACCACCGCATAAGGGCGTTTACTCTGATTTTCGGGGGCGCGAAAATCTCCCTGACGGCTATCAAATAATCCCACAGGCTTTAGGGGACCATAACGCATCGTATCTTCCCCCCGTCGCGCCATTTCTTCAATCGGTAAACAGCCTTCAAAGAACTTTGCCGTTTCTTGCTCAAAATCCTTTAATTCGGCTTTTTCCGCCTGACACAATTCCTGCCAAAACCGTAAATATTCCTCCCGATTCATGGGACAATTCAGATAAGCTGCTTCTCCCTTGTCATATCGGGACGCCATAAACGCAATATCTTGATTAATCGACTCCCCGACGACAATCGGCGACGCGGCATCAAAGAAACTGAAATAGTCCATTCCGGTGAAGCGCTGCAAGTCTGTTGCTAAAGCTTGACTCGTCAACGGACCTGTTGTCAGTACCACAACCCCATCTGGGGGAATTTGTGGCACTTCTCCCCGCCGTAACTCAATCAAGGGATGACTAGCCAGGGTTTTGGTCAAATCGTGGCTAAATACCCCCCGATCCACTGCCAACGCTCCCCCAGCCGGAACTGCATGGTTATCCGCTTTCGCGATAACAATAGAATCCAGACGGCGTAACTCTTCATGCAACAACCCCGCCGCGCGATCGCTTGATAGCGCCCCAAAGGAATTACTACAGACCAATTCTGCTAATTCTCCGGTATGATGGGCGGGACTCATCTGCACTGGGCGCATCTCATGGAGTACCACAGACACACCCGCTTGGGCAATCTGCCACGCGGCTTCCGTACCCGCTAATCCACCACCGATAACCTGAATTGTCTGTTGTTCCATGTCTTATTTATTATCACACGTACTCCCAATTAACCAATGACTAATGACGACGAACCCCTCCTGAAATTTGCCCTCCTAAAATTTGATGGAGTAAATTCTACTCGAGTCTAGCCGTCTAACACACTGGGGTCAATTAGAGTAATATCAAACGGGTCTTGAGATCCGCTTTGTTTGTCTTCGGACTTAAGTCTTTTATCTTCGGGCTTCAGTCGGTAGTATTTCGCACTCACGCCTGAACTACCGCTAAACATAACGTGATCGCTATCTTTAAGTTCGTAAGCACTAATTTTACGACCATTAACCAAGATACCATTGGTGCTAGGTTGACCTTGGAGATTGCCATCCATAATTTTGTAGCAGTAAGACCCGTCATCAAGTGCTATCCGTCGTAACGTCGCATGTTGGTTCGAGACAAACATGGAGAACAAGCGGATATCGCAATTCGGTGATCGACCAAGGGAATAGACTTCCGCGTCTAAGGGAACGATTCGGCGTCCTTCATCATCTTGCACCAGCAATAGATGGCTTTCTTGAGCATCTGAAGCCTCAGAAGACTGATGTAAGTCCTTGGGGGTGCTGTTGTTGGCAGGTTTTTGGAATCGGGAAGTTTCAGTTTGAGACATTTTTTTTATCCTTGGGTTTACCGAAGGCGGTAACAACGACAAGCGAATAACCCACAGTAGTTTGATCTAGTTTAACCATTGGGCGATCGCAACTCTTCGGGACAAGGGAGATAAGGGAGACAAGGGGACAACAAATATCTTAGCAGGTTAGGATTTTCCGCTACTCTACATTAGGCGTCCCCGGAGAACGCTCTAGAGAGCCGAAGAAATAAGATTGCGTTTCTTTCATGCTATATCGAAAACTAAAGGACTGGCGACGCCTAAAAATTCAACCATTGAGACAGGGTTCCCGGAACGGGTAAGAGAATACTCACCAAAACAGTCAGCGCTAGCAATCCGGCAAAATCTCGCCAGTTATCCAATTCTGAAACATCGTTCAACGCGGGTTCATCGACAACGGGTAGCAAGATTAATATAATCGCCCACAGGAGTAAATCGGGTTGTAGGAATGCCAAAACCAACATCAATAAGCGACTCAGTTGACCAATGGCTGCACCAGTTCTCTGTCCAAACATGGCGTGGATAACATGACCGCCATCCAGTTGACCGACGGGCATTAAATTAAATGCCGTGACGACTAACCCAATATACCCAGCCACAGCGACTGGATGCAGGTTGATTGCCATATCGGGCATGAATTGACTACCTAATGCCCATTTGCTGATCACAGACAGCAATAGGGAAAAACGCGGATCTAAGGATTGGATATTCACCAATCCCGATTCTTCCGTCAACGGAACCGGACTAGAATGGGCTAACCCCCAGAATAGCAGGGGAAGGGCAACCAGTAACCCCGCCACGGGACCGGCAATGCCTACGTCAAATAAGGCTTTGCGATTAGGTACAGGCGATCGCATCTGGATAAATGCGCCAAAGGTACCTAAGAAAAAGGGTATAGGGATAAAGTAGGGGAGAGTCGTCCGCATTTTGTAATACATCGCGACGAGGTAATGACCGAGTTCGTGAATCCCTAAAATTGCCATCAGGGCTAAGGCATAAGGCAATCCTCTCAGTAACGCCTCTGGGTTGGATTGCACTTGTTCGGGAGAAAGTCCGGCAATTTGGGTAGCACCCACCACAGTTGTGGTAAACAAGGTAATCACAAAGAGAGCTAATGCTAGCCCCGGTCGGGTTAACTCGTCCTGCAACCGTTTGTCTCTAGACTGGGTGTAGGGGTTGGGAACCAGCGCAAAGAAAGGTTTCCCACTGAAGCTTTCCTGAAAAATCACAAAAAAGCGATCGCCAAATTCTGCCTCAACATTTTTCCGCACTGTTTTGTAAGCCGCATCCGGATTCGTGCGGAGTTTACCCCGACATAAAACCGCTTGGGGACGATACTCCAGATTTTGGAGATAGTAAACCCCCCAGGGAAAACAATTTCGCAGTTCCGTTTCTTCCTGCTTGGTTATTGGACGCAGTCCTAACTTTTCAGCCGCCTGGGAAACCGTTGATCCAGTCGCTGAGTTTTGAGAGGGTGTCGGCATCCGGTTCATCCTGGTAACCGAGTACCTGCCAATAAAGTAGGCAATGAAAACAAGTAAAATTAGGAGTAACCAGAGTTCCATGATGTACAGATAACTATTCGTGATAAAAGCAAAATCTTGACTAAGATTAGTCAAAGTGTCTGATAATTACAGACCCACCCCAATTGTGTAACCTGATTGGTATCAAACGGATCAGTGTGTTTCTTTTCTCAGCTCATCGCCAAATCAATAACCTACTGTGTTCAAATCCCCACGCCCAGTCCTTAATCACATTTTCGCATTTCCACCCAATCGCGACACCTTAGGAGGTACAGCTTATTTCATTGTAGAGAATGGGGCTGGGGTATTGATTGATTGTCCAGCTTGGAATGATGTCACCCACCAATTTTTGCGGGATCACGGCGGTGTATCCTGTTTGTTCATTACCCATCGCGGCGGTATTGGCAAAGCCCAGGAGATTCAGGAAGCCTTTGGCTGTAAGCTGGTGATTCAAGAACAAGAAGCCTACCTGCTACCCAGCGCCCAAGTTACCCCCTTTCAGCGAGAGTTGACAATTTGCGATCGCTGTACGGCTATCTGGACACCGGGTCATTCTCCGGGTTCCGCTTGCCTTTACTACAACCAGGAAGGGGGCGTATTGTTTTCTGGACGCCATTTGCTACCGAACTCAGAGGGAGAACCAATGCCCTTGCGAGTGTCAAAAACATTTCACTGGCAACGGCAACTTCGCAGCCTCCAATTTCTCCTCGATCGCTTTACACCAGACACCTTGAGTTATATTTGCCCTGGAGCAAATACTGGCGCACTCCGAGGAAAAGGCGCGATCGATCAGGCTTATCAACGGTTGTCTCAAATTGACCTAGTTTGATGGTGTAGGGGCGGGTTTCACTATTATCGTTTCCTCCCTCACCCCGATGTCACTAAACCCGCCCCGACTAAGTTTTGACGGCTCGGATCAGCTCTATTAATTTTGGCGTCCCCTGAATCCTGAGGAAGGGCGGGTTTAGTTCAGTTATCGGTTGGTGTCAAAACGTTATGGGTAAAACCCGCCCCTACAGAATCGGCTTCCAGGCTCCCCCAGCTTCCCCAGCTCCCTCTGCTCCTCCTGCTCCCCCCGCTCCCCCCGCTCCCCCATATGTAACTTATGCGGCTTTAGCGGCGAGGACAGAATCCCCCGATAATAACTCCACGGCGGCTTGATATTGGCGATCTGAGGCTGTACCCGCACGAGTCACAGGAACCGGATCAAGAGACACTTCCCAATCCGGCGTAATCCCTAACTTGTTGATATCTCGATGATTGGGAGTTTCGTACTTAGCAACAGTTACGGCTAACCCTGATCCGTCAGATAAGTCAAATAAGGACTGAATTAACCCTTTCCCAAAGGTTCGTTCCCCGACAAGTTCCGCTCTACCATTATCTTGAAGTGCGCCCGCTAAAATTTCACTGGCGCTGGCACTTCCCTGGTTGACTAATACGACTAATGGTGCTTCTGTAACTGCCTGTCCAAAAGCATCAAAACTGCCCATCATGCCATTGCGATTAACGGTATAGACAATAGTGCCACGATCCAGCCAAAGACGCGCAATTTCTAAACCCGCCTGCAATAAACCGCCGGGATTATTCCGCAGATCGAGAATGTAAGCATTTGCTCCTTCTTGTTCAAGTTGGTTAATCGCAGCTTCGACTTCCGTGGGCGCATTGGCACTAAATTGGGTTAAGCGAATGTAGCCAATGGGGATGCTGTTGGATTCAGAATCGAGTGCGGCATAAACTGGATTGAGGGCAATGCGATCGCGCACCAGTTCAATCACCCTAGGTTGCTCGTCCTTACTCTGAATGGATAGGGTAACACTCGTGCCAACGGGTCCACGCATCCGGGCGGCGGCTTGATCAAGGGTTAAAGCGGCTGTGGTTTCGCCATCAATTGCCACAATGCGATCGCGCGGTTGAATGCCGGCTTCCTCGGCGGGAGATCCAGCGATGGGCGCGACAACAGCTAATTGCCCGGTTTCATCATCCAGGGCAATTTGTAACCCCACACCAGACAGTTCACCGGATGTATTCACCTTGAGACTGCGATATTGACTCGGTTTCAGCAGTCGCGTGTAGGGATCATCCAGAGTGGCTAACATGCCCTCAATCGCCTTGTAAGTGGCATCACGGTTCTCTAAATCCTTCTTCAGAGTTTTCTGGCGCACCAGCCACCAGTTTTGCTCGTTAAAGGAGTCATCCACATACGCTTGCGAGACAATCCGCCACGCTTCGGAAAATAGTTGTTGTTCTTGAGTCGATGCTGAAGCTGAGGGAGTCCACCCCACCCATAACAGGACAATTTGGCAAAGGATTATCAGTCCAACCCAGAATGATCGTTTTGGCATAACTCAACAAAAATTAACGCTAGGCTTTGATGCTCTCATTTACCTAGTTTGGCAAAGTCTGAGAAATAAGTGTGCCAGGGGTACAGTTTTCGCCTCCTTACGGTTGGCGCAGATGGGAAGCAGGGGAGCAGGGGAGCTGGGGGAGCTGGGGGAGCTGGGGGAGCTGGGGGAGCTGGGGGAGCTGTAGGGGCGGGTTTTACCGCTAACGTTTGGTTTTCACCCTGATATTCCTAAACCCGCCCCGACAGAGTGCAAGTAGTTTTCAACAAATGACAAAGGACGACTCTTGTCAAGTTATGTTACATTTCTCATAGAGCAATTTCAAATCGGGTCAGTGTTCCCGATACAAAGATTCCGCCCCAGCGGTATTCAACACGCTAGCCCCAGAGCTATCTCATTTCCTGATAGACTTAACCCTATCCAGGATTAGCTCACGCGCTTTCCAGCAATATCCTTCTAAAAATTCTGGCTTCATGTTTTCTAAGCAGGTAACTGAATCAAAAGCTTTTAACTGGTTTGAGGAGCGTCTAGAAATTCAGGCATTAGCTGAAGACG
Source organism: Coleofasciculus sp. D1-CHI-01 (assembly GCF_040218875.1). Classification (NCBI taxonomy): domain Bacteria; kingdom Bacillati; phylum Cyanobacteriota; class Cyanophyceae; order Coleofasciculales; family Coleofasciculaceae; genus Coleofasciculus; species Coleofasciculus sp. D1-CHI-01. The sequence goes on along the minus strand of NZ_JAVJQP010000140.1, from coordinate 21,217 downwards.
TAACATCAAAGTACGTTCCTCCCCACGTTAATATCTTCTACTGTCTCGGTGGAATTACTCTGGTTTGCTTTATTATCCAGTTCGCTACTGGATTTGCCATGACCTTTTACTACAGACCAACGGTCACTGAGGCATTTTCGTCTGTACAGTACATCATGACGGATGTCAACTTCGGTTGGCTGATCCGTTCCGTCCATCGCTGGTCTGCCAGTATGATGGTGCTAATGATGATTTTGCACGTCTTCCGGGTTTATCTGACAGGCGGATTCAAAAAGCCACGGGAATTGACCTGGGTAACAGGCGTAATTTTGGCAGTCATTACCGTTTCCTTTGGCGTGACAGGATACTCTCTACCTTGGGATCAAGTGGGTTACTGGGCGGTCAAAATCGTCTCCGGTGTTCCTGATGCGATTCCTGTAGTTGGTTCCTTAATCGTTGAACTTATTCGTGGCGGTCAAAGTGTTGGTCAATCTACCTTGACTCGCTTCTACAGCCTACACACCTTTGTTCTTCCTTGGCTCATTGCCGTCTTCATGCTGCTGCACTTTATCATGATTCGCAAGCAGGGTATCTCTGGTCCCCTCTAAACTGCGATTCCTGACAAAGACGTGCTACTCTTTGTTGATTAAGGACATTTAAAATCATGTCAATTCTGAAAAAGCCGGATCTCAGTGATCCCAAATTACGCGAAAAATTGGCTCAAGGCATGGGTCACAACTACTACGGTGAACCCGCTTGGCCCAATGACCTGCTTTACACCTTCCCAATCGTGATTATGGGGACAATCGCTCTATGCGTTGCTCTAGCTGTCCTTGATCCAGCGATGATTGGCGAACCCTCTGATCCGTTTGCCACTCCCCTAGAAATCCTACCGGAATGGTATCTCTATCCTTCATTCCAAATTCTGCGCGTTGTTCCTAATAAACTCTTGGGGATTGCGTTAACGGGAGCGATTCCACTTGGTCTAATCCTGGTTCCCTTTATCGAAAACGTCAACAAGTTCCAAAACCCCTTCCGCCGCCCAGTGGCAACCACTGTCTTTATGATTGGTACCCTGGTTACGCTGTGGATGGGTATTGGTGCAACATTCCCGATTGACAAATCGTTTACTTTGGGTTTGTTCTAAACGTTCAAAGTCTTTGAACTTAACACCTGTCGCTGTCTTAGTTATTTCTCTATCTAAGGCAATGGCAGGTGTTATATTATCAGGGAACAGGGAACAGCCAAATAGAACTTATTCGAGTAATATTGGGGTTAGGAAGAATTTAAACATACAGCATTAGTAGGTCGGGGGAAAAGAAAAAATTGAGGAGTCTAAAGAATACCCCAACTCATCATTTATTTGTTTTTCTAGAGATTTTTGCGATTGAAGGCGGGATTCAATCTTACGTCAAAAATATATTACAAGCTTATATATCCATTCAGGCTCAAACTGAAGCCGAGATAGGCGCTGAGATATTTTTACTCCGGGATAGCCCAGATTGCGACAATCCATTTGATGTTCCCTGTCTAAAATTTCGTTACCTGCAAACCAAACCGCCAATGTTAGGGCGTCTCAGGCTAGCCGCAGCGCTTGGACTTTGTTTGTGGCAAAAACGTCCCAAGCATGTCTTTTGTGGTCATATTAACTTAGCACCTCTGATTCAGTTTCTTTGTCAACCATTGGGTATTCCTTACACCGTTTTGACGTATGGCAAGGAAGTTTGGCAAGAATTACCCAATTCCCAACGTCGGGCGCTGACTGGTGCGACTCAAATCTGGACAATTAGTCGCTACAGTCGCGATCGCGCTTGTGCGGCGAATGACTTAGATCCCCGTCAGGTTAAGATTCTACCCTGTATGGTGGATACAGATGTTTTTACGCCGGGTGAGAAGTCTCCAGCGTTAATTGAGCGATATGATTTGGCAGGGGCTAAGGTACTAATGACTGTAGCCCGTCTGTGGTCAGGGGATATTTATAAGGGAGTGGATGTGACGATTCGCGCCCTCCCTAAAATCGCGACGGTTTTCCCAGATGTAAAATATTTAGTCATTGGGCGCGGTGATGATCAGCCTAGATTAGCCCAATTGACTCAAGAACTTGGTGTTCGCGATCGCGTGGTTTTTGCTGGGTTTGTTCCCACCAGTGACTTAGTTGAACATTACCGCGTAGCGGATGCTTATATCATGCCCTCTCAAGAAGGCTTTGGTATTGTTTATCTAGAAGCCATGGCATGTGGTAAACCTGTATTAGCTGGGGACGCAGATGGATCGGCTGATCCCTTACAAGATGGACGTTTAGGCTGGCGAGTACCGCACCGTGATCCGGACGCCGTAGCAGCAGCCTGTATTGAAATCCTTAAAGGAGAGGATCAGCGCTGTGATGGGAAGTGGTTGCGAGAACAATGTCTGGCTCAATTTAGCCGAGATGCTTTTCAGGAACAGTTTAAACAACTCTTGTATAACTAACTTATAGCGCTTTTCAAGTAAGTAAGGTACACAGACAGATCCCCGACTTCTCCAAGAAGTCGGGGATCTTGCTTCGATGTGTCTACTGCTATACTTACTGTCTCTACCTCCTTAAAACTGCTCTAATTCTTCCTTAAATAAAACATCGAGGAAAATTGCAGAACCTGTAAGGTAGGCAATCAAAATCAAGAATGTCAGCATAACCATCACCTCCACTAGGAAATACGTCCACTTGGCTAGAGGTTATGCACATTAGTTGCAATTCTTTACAATCTTGGTCAACCCCCGGTTTAGCGATCGCAAGTCTATATGCCAATCGCCACCACCCTGCGCTGAACCTGGGAATGTTTCGCACCTGAACCCGAATACCCCTAGTCGCGGACTACCGCTCTATTTACATTTTTTCACTTTTGCGATCGCATGGGCAATAGGAATACCCGAACAAAACCTTTCATTTTACCGTAAATCCAACAAAATAGGAAATTCAAATTCATTATTCATAATTCATAACCATCCCTCATCGCCTTTTGATAAGCTTGAACCTGCCAATCAATCCCCGTAATCGCTGTTCCCACCACCACAGCATCAGCACCTAACTGGAGGGCTTGTTGTGCCATCTGGGGCGAGGCAATCCCCCCTTCACAGATCGTTGGTACTCCTAACTGTTCGACGATTTGGGACAAAAGTTCAAATCCTGGTGGCTGAAGATGTTGGGTTGAAGCGGTGTAACCATACAGGGTTGTTCCCACAACATCAGCCCCAGCGTTCACGGCGGCGATAGCATTTTCAATCGTATCGATATCTGCCATCACTGGTTTCTCTAATTCCGCGTGAATTCGGGGAATTAATTCAGAGAGGGTTTCCCCGCCAGGGCGTTGTCGTAACGTAGCATCAAGGGCAATAATATCAGCCCCAGCTAACGCGATCGCCTGGGCATGATCAAATTGAGGGGTAATGTAAACCTCAGAACCCGCTATCTGCTGTTTCCACAACCCAATAATCGGTGTTGTCGGACATTGCTTTCGCACCGCTTGAATATGGGCAGGGGTATCAATTCGCACCCCAACCGCGCCCTGATTCACGGAGGCTTGTGCCATCGCCGCAATCACCAATGGATCATGGAGAGGCGAGTCAACAGGGGCTTGACAAGAGACAATCAAACCGTGACGTAACACTGAAATTAAGTTCTGAGAATTGGCTGTCATATTCAATTTGGGTTAATTTCCCCCGTTTGGTTGGGATAAGGCAGAAGGCTCCAAGGCAGAAGGGGTAGAAGGCAAAAGTACCCAAGGGATAAAGGGAGTGAAAAAAAGTGATATCATAGCAATCCCCAGTGCTGATGATACACCCATGGAAGAGGCGAATGTAGGGGCGCAAGGCTTGCCATTGGTGTCAACTTAAGGCTGGAAGCCTTACTTATACCGAGTTGCGCTCAAACATAGTAGATAGGAAAAGCAGGGGAACCAGGGGAACCAGGGGAACCATAATTAATCAAAGTCCCCCTTTTTAAGGGGGATTTAGGGGGATCTAAACTTTGAGCGTTAGTGATACAAAGTCTTAAGTTGACACGCTATATCTCGCTTTCATCTTAATTTTTAAATCACAGTAACCGACTTTTGTTTGCGCCGTAACTGGGCAACAACACCACAAGCACCAATCGCCAATAACCCGACAATAGAAGTCGATTCGGGAACTGAAGTTCCATCAGTCAAATCAACTAATCCGCGATCGCAGTCCAAGACGGTTCTCCATTCAGATCATTAATCTTCAGTAACTGAGCAAAGTCAGACGTTGGCAGTTGATCGCGATTCCCTGGATTACTCCCCAACCCCACCAAAACATAAGCCTGTCCCGTCGCATCAAAGGCGATATCATGGGAACCTGTGGCTTCCGTGCCATCTTGGGGGGATGCGATCGAGGGCAAACCTGTCACAATCGGTTCTGTGACTCCATCCTGAATGCGGAGTAACCTACCTGTTGCTCCATAACACAGGTCAACCTCAGGGCGACTTGGCGAGGGAATACAGGAACCTGAACCCCCTTTCCCGGCTTCTGTCGCATAGAGAGCGCCATCAGAACCAATCGTTAAACCTCTAGGACTATTTAAATCACTGGCTAATACGTCAACGTTAAAGCTGGCTGCTTGTGCTGCTTCTGAGACACCAAACGCCATTAATGCAGTTCCCGCCGCCGCGATTGTCAGTTTCTTGAACATGATTAATTTTTGAATTTGAACGGTATCATGTTACCGCTGATTCTTAACTGTTCTGGTGATAGGCTGGAAACGTTTATAAAGCTTTACTTTTTCAGGAATAAAATAGAGTAATTTAGTCAAAATTAACAGCTTATAAAAATATTTATACCTATAGGTGGATTGCGTTTATAACAGCTCGTTATACATTATTATTCTGAAAGCAAGATCCCCGAATTCTTGGAGAAGTCGGGGATCTGTCTGTGTAGCGAAACTGTAGGGGCGCAAAGACTTGCGCCCGATTTAATGGTAAAATCTATTCCACTATGTTAGCTGTGCCACGCCAGTAGAGGGACATAAACTTCAAGGTAGAGAAAGAAAGCCCTATTTGGTATAATTAATCCCATCCTACACCACTCGATTGGTTCTAATACATTCTCGATACCAATCAAAGCTGGCTTTCGGAATCCGGTTTTGAGTGGGATAATCAATATAAATCAATCCAAATCGACGATCATAGCCATAAGACCATTCAAAGTTATCCATCAAACTCCAAAGGAAATATCCATTTAGGGGATATCCTTCAGAAATAGCCCGATGAGCCGATCGCAAATGCTGACGCAGGTAAAAAATGCGGTCAATATCGATAACTTCCCCCTGACTATTTAACTCATCCGCAACAGCACAACCGTTTTCAGTAATCACAATGGGTAAATCGGGACGCCCTACTGTTTCACTAATATGGCGAATGCCCCAATAAATACAATCGGGTAAAATATGCAACCATGGCATATTTAGTTTCGGATAATGTTCGGGAAAATCGATAACCTCATATCCGCATTCATTATCAACAGCGCGAACATAATCACCGAAATAAACATTAAACCCCAGAACATCCAAAGGTTGATGAATGGTTTCTAAGTCTCCATCCTGAATATCGGGCGCATTCTCGCCTAACTGTTCCAACAACGCCGGACTATACTTTCCAGTTAAGGCGGGGAAAATAATCCCGCCATTTTGTCCACAGGTATGAAATGCTTTTTTAGCCGCCTCTATATGATCAGGAGATTCGGTAATCGGTACGGTTACCGCAAAATTATCGACTAAACTAACCGAACAGGGAACAGGAGATGCGGCGCGAATGGCTTGACATCCTAAACCATGGGCTAAAAGGGCGTGGTGAGAGGTTTGCCACACCTGCTTGAGTGAACTCACCCGCGTTCCCGGTGCATGAGGCGGATCAGAATCAACCCCATAACCCCAGTGAGTAAAGCAGGGTATTTCATTTAGCGTCATCCAATGGGTAATGCGATCGCCTAATCGACTGACAACGGCGGTAACATAGTCAGCATAATCGATTGCCATTTGCCGACTTTGCCAGGAACCATAAGCCTCTTCTAACGCCTGGGGGGAGTCCCAGTGAAACAAAGTCGCGTGGGGAGTAATCCCCTTATCCCGCAAGCAATCCACCAAACGCTTATAAAAATCAATCCCTTGTTCATTCACCGTACCACGACCATCGGGAATAATTCGTGACCAGGCGATACTAAACCGATAGTGCTGAATACCCAGTTGCGCCATTAAGTCTATATCGTGTTCGTAGCGATGATAATGGTCACAAGCCACAGCACCTGTATCGCCGTTCAGGGTACGTCCAGGGGTAGCACTAAATGTATCCCAGACACTTGGTTTGCGCCCACCTTCGTTTACTGCACCTTCGATTTGATAGGAAGCTGTGGCACTTCCCCACCAGAACTTCTCTGGAAATTGATAGCTGATCATAACTCACTGTTGGATTAGCTGCCAGCATTGTACCTGAATCAGAGTGGAAAATAATTTATTCAAACCTTATTAAAGTGTTTGGCATTTAAACCTTAATATCAATAATCAGGAAATCCTTGGGGTCTCCCGGATACTTGGTGAAAAACGTAGCATATTATACAAAATAAATGATGAAGAAAGGCTAAAAATCTTGATATGACTAGATTATAAGCTTGCGTTATCACAACAAGTACGGAAGAGCCATCCTTGTAGTGCGTTAAGCGAAGCCATGCGTGTATCACATTGAGTCTGAAAACGCTGTACAAATGACTAATGACCAATGACAACGAACCGATAACGAAATCTGACGGGGTAAATTTTGTACGACTGCTCAAGGTTGTTTAGTCGCGATCGCTAATTTCGCCCCCGGAATCTCACGCAACCGATCCATGACAGCAACAACTTGACCATGATCAACCACAGTATCGGCTTGAACGATAACCAACGCCTCCGAGTTGGGTTCAATAAGCTGGCGCACTTCAGTTTCTAAGCCATCTAGTTGAATCGACTGGCGGTTCAGTGATAACTGTCCTTTCGGATCAATCGTCACGGTAATTTTAGTCGAGGGTTGAACATTAGCTGTTTTTGCCTGGGGTAAATTGACAGGTAATCCTTCAGATCGGGTCAAAAATAGGGTTGAGATAATGAAAAAAGCCAAGATAGCAAAGATCACATCAATCATGGGGACGATGTTGATCTGAGTTGGCACCTCTGGCTCATCAGGTAGATGCATATTCTGGTTCTCCTTTTATCTGTTTTTGTTTTTCGTAGCGACGGCGGTAGAGTAGTTCCAGTTGACCGCCATATTCCTGGATCAGCGCGATTTGACGTAGATAAAACCCGCGAAAAATGTTAGATACCATCAGCGTAAACATCGCCACAACTAACCCGGCGGCGGTAGACACCAACGCTTCACTAATCCCGCCTGTGACACCAGTGGATTGACTTGCGCCGATATCACCCACGCGCAGGGAAGCGAAGGAGTTAATTAAACCCAAGACGGTTCCCAACAAACCCAGCATGGGTGAAAGCCCAATAATGGTTTCAAAGGCGACGCTAAATCGTTTGAGTATCGGTATCTCCGCTTGCGCCTCGCTTTCTAAAGCCAGCCGAAATTCCTCTGGGGTGGGTTGTTCGAGTTCTAACGCCGTCAAAAAGACTCGGGCAATGGGTAGATCCGCATTTGCTTTTAGGGTTTTAATCGCATCTATGGGATCACGTCGATAAAGAGACAGCACGTCTCGCACCAAACGGCGTTGTCGTCGATTCACGCGAAACCAAAACGCCGCACGTTCTATCGCCAGCGCGATCGCTAGCACAGAAAATCCCAGCAGGGGCAACATGACTACGCCACCTGCACTAAATATATTATTGACTTCCATCTAAGAGTGAGACCGTTTTTTGAACAAAGGCAAGACAAGCAACTTGCAAATACCCCATCTACTATGAACCTGTTGGTTGACCCCTTAACCCCGAACCTCTCCCTAGCCCTCTCCTACAAGGAGAGGGAACCGGAATATATTTGTTATGTGGAAAAGGCTTCCATCTCCCCCTTCCCTCGCAGGGAAGGGGGCTGGGGGGTTAGGTTTTTCCAATTCGCCAGCAGTATCCTTGCAGGGAAGGGGGCTGGGGGGTTAGGTTTTCCAAGTTCGCCAGCAGTATCCTATGTGTTTCCGACTGCAAGTTTGTCAACGAATACGCCTGTTGTAGCCCGATTGACACAGTTTGGTGTTCGCCAGTAAATGATACAAGTTCTCAAAAAATGTAGAGCTAGTGAGAATCACTTGTCAAGCCCATTCTGTAAAAAATTTTTTATTCAAAAAGTTTTTAGAGCTGAAAACCCTTTCTATATGGGGATATGGCGATTCAATCGGCACTCTGCAATCAGCCCTCTCAATTAAATTGTGTATTGACATTTGCACAGGGGTCGCTTACGTTACTTAAGCAACTGAAAACTAATGTCAATAAGCTATGGGCTTGTCAACGCTCGCTGTAGAGCAGCGAGACAAAGAAGACGAGGCTATTCGGTCTTTTGTTACCTATAGCCTTGTGGGTTCGCTGGCACTGCATGTCGTCGTGCTGATGCTTACCCATCTTTGGGTCAAAACGCCTGGGCTGGCAGAAGAACCGATTGAAATTATCGTCCTCGATGCGCCCAGCCCTCAAGCTGTAGCACCCAATTCAAACAATCAAGCAGAAGACTCAAACGATTCTGGGGGTAACGCTCAAGGTGGTGGCGCTAATGAAGCCTCTGCTGCATCATCGCCAGCAGGAACGTCTACACCAGATATTGCGCTATCGCCCCCATCGAGTTCTTCGGAAAACTCGTCCGGTTCCATCCAGCCTGTCACTCTGCCAAACCCTATAGCAACGCCTCCTGTAAAACGGAAACCTAAACCTGAACCTATTCAAACACCGGAGGTAGAAACAAAACCCGAACCTGAACCTGTTGAAACACCGGAGGTAAAAGCGAAACCGGAACCTGAACCTATTCAAACACCGGAGGTAGAAACAAAACCGGAACCTGAACCTATTCAAACACCGGAGGTAGAGACAAAACCCGAACCTGAACCCGTTGAAACACCGGAACCGCAAAAAACTCCGGAACCAACGCCGACACCTGTGGCGAATTTGCCAACAGAACCGACCTCAACACCTGAATCGACGCCAAACCAGATAGAGGAACCCCCCTCTGATTCGTCTTGGTTCAAACCCATTCGAGATATTTTCAAGAAACCTGATAATGCGTCAGGAGGTCAAACTGTTACCAGCAATGAAACAGAGTCGTTAAGCGATACCAGTGGAGAAAGTGAGAGCAACTCGTCTTCTGACTCCGCCAACGCCGGGGACAGTAACTCGGGTTTAGATAATGATACAGGCGACACTCAAGCTGGAACCGGGACGGATTCCGGAAATGGTTCCCAGATAGGGGATGACTCAGGGGATTTTGGTGAAGGAATAGGTGAGGAATCTGGAGAGGATTCACCCTTAGCCGCTAAACCGAGTCCACCTTTACCACCCACAACCTTTGATGACGATGAGGAGGATGAGAGCGATAGCCCAAAACCCGGTTCAAGAGACGCTTTGCTCAATTGTCGGAGCTGTCCCGATCCCGACTATCCTCGGAGAGCTAAACGACGAGGTTTAGAAGGAACGGTACAAATAGTCTTCGATGCTGATTCCACAGGAAATGTCAGCAATGTCAGACTTGCCAGTTCTAGCGGTTACGACATCCTGGATGAAACAGCTCTCTCTACTGTAAGACGGTGGCAATTAGCAGCATCAGAGAGTGGCTGGCGTGGTATCTCCGTACCCTTTACCTTTGCTCAACAAGGTTCTGACGTTGAGCGTCAAGCTCGCGAACGCCGAGAACGTCAAGCTCGTGAACGCCAAGCTCTTGAGGAACAACGAGAGCGGGAACGCCAAGCTCGTGAAGAACAGCGAAAGCGGGAACGTCAAGCGCTTGAAGAACAGCGAGAACAGAATAGCTCCGAGCCGCCTGATTTTGGCTTCGACACAGAACCTGTCGTTCCTCCATCACCATCTGTCGAACCATCGCCCATTCCGGAAGTATCGCCAACAACTCCTGATTCTTTCTCAGTTCCCGATGAACCGCCATCGGTGGAACCCTCGCCAATTCCGGAGCCATCAATTCCCCTAGAACCTGTGGAGGAAGCCATACCACCTGAATGAAAGGAAGTTTGTAGTAAGCGCTGTCTTCGCTGATGGCACTAAAGTGCCAACTACGAACCAATGCCGAAAAAAAATTCACTCAGCTATTGACAAGTATTCTTATTTAGCTCTATGCTTCTAAACTTAGATGAGAGAATTTTTTGAGAAACTATTTCAATTGTTTTGACGCTACCTGAAAGACTACTGCACAAGCTAGAGGTATTTGAACGTGCAAAAAGCTGAGAATTATTCTCATTTAGAGGAACCAACCCTTCTATCGCCACAGAGCGATCGCGACCGTAGAAAGGCAGAAGGAATCCATCCTGTTTCACCTGGTCAAGAAATTGGTTGTCAAGTGTCCTTACCGGGTCGAATATCCCACTGGTATCTCCAACGCCAGACCCAACGGGAATCAAATGCCCGCAGCTATCCCCGGCGGATTCCCATTGCCATGCGTGAAGCCAAGGGGATTTATGTTAAAGATGCCGATGGGAACCTGTATTTGGACTGTTTAGCGGGTGCTGGAACTTTAGCCCTGGGACATAATCATCCCGTTGTATTGGAGGCAATGCAGCGTGTGTTAAATGACAATCTCCCCTTACACACCCTAGACCTGACCACACCGATTAAAGACCAATTCGTTGAAGAACTATTCGCCAGTTTGCCACCCGCCTTTGCCCGGAATGCCAAGATTCAGTTCTGCGGACCCTCTGGGGCGGATGCGGTGGAAGCGGCGGTGAAGCTGGTGAAAACAGCAACGGGGCGACGTAGCTTACTCTCGTTCCAAGGGGGATATCACGGGATGACCCACGGGGCGTTGAGTTTAACCGGGAATCTGGCACCGAAAACAGAGGTGGCGGGGTTAATGGCAGATGTGCATTTTCTGCCCTATCCCTATCACTATCGCTGTCCCTTTGGATTTGGTGGGGAAGTGGGCTATAGCTTGGCTAGCCGCTATATTGAACATCTTCTGGATGACCCAGAAAGCGGGATTATTCCCCCAGCCGGGATGATTTTAGAAATCGTTCAGGGAGAAGGGGGCGTGATTCCGGCACCGGATCACTGGATGCGGCAAATCCGACGCATGACCCGCGATCGCACTATTCCCTTAATTGTGGATGAAATCCAGACGGGCTGGGGGCGCACGGGTAAACTGTATGCCTTTGAGCATTCCGGAATTATCCCAGACGTGGTGCTGTTGTCCAAAGCCATTGGTGGCAGTTTACCTCTATCCGTCGTCCTCTATAACCAAGAACTCGACGTCTGGGCACCAGGGGCGCACGCCGGCACCTTCCGAGGTAATCAGTTAGCTATGGCAGCCGGAATCGCTACCTTGGGCTATATCCAGGAAAACCACTTGACGGAACACGCCGCCGCGATGGGTAAGCGGTTGATGAATCACTTGTATCAGATTCAGTCTGAATTTCCCTGCATGGGAGATATTCGCGGACGAGGCTTAATGATTGGCGTGGAAATGGTTAACCCGGAAGCCTCAGCGGATCGGCGCGGCTGCTATCCTGCCCATTCGGGGCTAGCTAAAGCCATTCAACAGGAATGTGTGCATCGTGGCTTAATTGTTGAGATTGGCGGACGTTGGGGTAGTGTGGTTCGTTTTCTACCACCTTTAATTGTCACGGCGGAACAAATTGACCAAATTGCCGAGATCTTCCAAGCCGCCGTTAACGCCGCCCAACAGCAGATGCTGTCAGTGGTTGAGTTTCCGGAGGTGGGCTGATGGTGCAACTAACGCAGACATCCCTGCATAACCTAAACGGCTTTCTCGGTAATTCTGGGGACAGTATCGCCGCCTACCAAGATGCGATCGCAACTGCCCAGCAGGTTGTGATTGATTACTTGGCTAACCAAACTCGACCCTATAGCGGCGTGAATCCGGATGAGTTAGCCCGGATTCTGGCAACTCGTGAGACTTGTCCCGAACAGGGCAAGCAATTAAGAGAGATTCTTAACTATACAGGTGAGACGATTCTCAATAACTCTGTGGTTGTATCCCATCCCACTTGCATCGCCCACTTGCATTGTCCCCCCTTAATCCCCGCCTTAGCCGCCGAGGTGTTAATAGCCGCTAGCAATCAATCGATGGATTCGTGGGATCAGAGTCCCGCTGCTACCTTACTGGAACAACAGGTAATTAATTGGCTGTGTCAGCTATTTGGATACGAACAGACCAGTGATGGTATTTTTACCAGTGGGGGAACCCAATCCAATTTTATGGGATTGTTACTTGCCCGTGATCGTTATCTGCGCGATCGGTTCAATTGGTCTGTACAGCAGCAAGGATTACCGCCAGACGCTTCTCGGTTACGGATTTTATCCTCAGCCGTCTCTCATTTTACCATCCGTCAAGCCGCCGCTTTGCTGGGATTAGGAGAACAGGCTGTCGTCCCCGTTGAAACGGATAGCAACTATCGCCTTTGTCCTCACGCCCTGACCCATCAGTTAGCCCAACTTGATCAGCAAAACCTGTTACCGATTGCCCTAGTTGGCACTGTTGGCACCACCGACTTTGGCAGCATTGATCCGTTACTCGAACTAGCAGCAATTGCCCAAAACCACGGACTTTGGTTCCACATTGATGCCGCTTATGGGGGCGCATTAATAATGAGCGATCGCCATCGGCATAAACTCACAGGAATTGAATTTGCCGACTCTATTGCCGTAGACTTCCATAAGCTATTTTACCAACCAATTAGCTGCGGCGCATTCCTACTGAAAGACCGATCTGAGTTTAACGCGATCGCACTCCATGCCGACTATCTCAATCCTCAGACCAATGTCGAAGCTGGGATTCCCGATTTAGTCACCAAATCCATACAAACCTCCCGCCGTTTTGATGCCCTAAAATTATTTGTTTCCTTACAAACCTTGGGACGTAAAGGATTCGCTAATTTAATCGATACCACAATTGATTTAGCTGTCCAAACTGCCCAATTAATTGACGCCGAGCCCAACCTGGAATTAGTCAATCATCCCACCATTAATGCTGTCGTATTCCGCTATTGTTCCCAGCACCCCTCCTCTAGTAATTCCATCAATCGTCAAATTCGCACAACTTTGATGGAAAACGGAGAAGCCGTTCTCGCCCAAACTCAGATTGGTCAACAAATTTACTTGAAATTCACCCTACTCAATCCCAAGACTACTGTTGACAATATCAGGCAACTTTTACACCAAATTCAACACCTTTGTCATCAATTAGAATTAACCGGAACATGAAATATGATCCCCCTTAGCCCTTTTCACGGGACGTCTATAAACCTGAATCGGGGCGGGTTTAGTCACTTATGGATACAACCCAAAAGATAATAGTGAAACCCGCCCCTACAGACATTGCGCTACATACTTTCTTGATATACCGTAGGGTGGGCATTGCCCACCAGCCTTAAGTCAGCGCCATTCATCTTAAATACACGAACCACCTACTTATAGAAATCATAGACATGATAGAACCCACAATCGTAGAAGCCAGCAATTCCCCAGCCCATCTCAATCCCACGGACAAACAAATTGCCGAACACGCCACGATTCAAAGCTTTCTCAATTGTTATCTGCGAGAAACAGGCATTACCAGTCCCAACCCCCAAGAAATTCGCTGTAATTTACCCCATCAAGGCGTACAACTCATTGCCAAAATACGATATTGGTCTCCTACAGGACGCCATTTATTCTCCTTTCCCCTCTATTACCAAACCGCAAACGGGAATCAGTTAGAACTTGACTATGTAACCTTAGTCGCCCTTCTCACCAAAGAACTTGCGCTCGCCCAAGGGAGTGCGAATCACTGCGATGAATTACTGCTACGAGTGATTCAAAGCTGTTGGAATATTGAACAATTTGTCAAGCATCGCCGTCGAGATGCCGAACTCCTTTATGGATTTACCAGTTCATTTGGCGAAACTGAACAATCTCTCGTATTTGGACATCATTTACACCCCACCCCTAAAAGCCGTCAGGGATTTTCCAATGAGGAACTATTTACCTATTCCCCGGAACTTAAAGGAAAGTTTGCCCTCCATTATTTCCGCGTCCATCATTCAATTGTTCAGGAAGGTTCCGCCCTCCCCCAGACAGCAACATCCCTAATTAAGACACAATTACAATCTGACCCAGAGATAGATAGTGAATTTAAGCAAACCTATTGTCAGGAGTACGACTACAGCCTACTCCCTGTACACCCTTGGCAAGCCAAATTTCTCCAGCATCAACCTACTGTTCAAAGCTTATTCAAGCAGGGATTACTCCAAGATTTAGGACAGCAAGGTCGCGCCTTTCTACCCACCTCATCGATTCGCACAGTCTATCATCCTGAATCAGCATTTATGCTGAAATTATCGTTAAACGTCAAAATCACAAATTCGGTGCGAACCAACTTATATAAAGAATTGGAACGAAGTGTAGAAGTTTATCGCCTGCTTGAGGGTAAAATTGGTCAAGACTTGCGAGAAAAATTTCCTCAATTTTCGATCATTCGTGACCCCGCTTATATTACAATCAAGATGAACGGGGAACCTCAGGATAGTTTCTCAACCATTTTACGAGAAAATCCATTCATCCAGCATCCTGAAACCGATGCCACTTGTTTAATTGCCCTATGTCAAGACTCTATCTTTGGTGATGGTTCGCGATTAGCTCACATTATTCATCAGCTTGCCAAACAAGAACAACAGTCAACAGCAAAAGTTAGTGTAGACTGGTTTCAGCGTTATCTAAAAATTTCCTTGGAACCGATTCTTTGGCTGTATTTTACGTATGGAATTGCCATCGAAGCCCATCAGCAAAATAGTGTATTGCAATTACAAGACGGTTATCCATTCCGGTTCTTTGACCGGGATAATCAAGGGTATTACTACGGACAATCTTTTTCTCAGCAATTAGAGGGTATTTTGCCAGGGATTAGCCAAAAAAGTCAAACTTTTTGCGATAATGCAGTTATTGATGAACGATTAGGGTATTACCTATTCTTAAATAACCTGTTTGGCTTAATCAATGCCTTTGGGGTTGCCGGATTAGTGGATGAAAAGGTACTGTTAGCCGAACTGCGAATGACTTTAGAAAAACAGGCAATTTTGCAGATGGGAGGTTCTGTACTCTTACCCACTCTTTTATCTCAAACTCAACTGCGCTGTAAAGCTAATTTGCTGACTCGTTTTCATGATATGGATGAATTAGTGGGTTCGGTTGCGACCCAGTCTGTTTATGTCAGTATTGATAATCCTTTGGGGAAGAGGGAAGAGGGAATAGGCAATAGCAACAGCAAGTAGGTTGGGTTGAGGAACGAAACCCAACACCATTGCTAACAAACTAGAACCCTGATTTGGGGCGGGTGTAGGGTGCGTTAGCGTAGCGTAACGCACCATTTTAAACGATAGTAATGAAACCCGCCCCTACATGATTTTAATCACTCAAATTAATTCAAGGAATTTGGCTGAAAACAAATGGTACTTCCGACTTCAGATGAGGGCGAGTCAAGAAACATAATCGGCTGTCCCCTAAATGATAATCCAGCGACTCGCCCCTACAAGTACAAGGCAAGACTACATTATTCAAATCAATCGACGAATGTCACCCACAAACACCATTACTCAACCCAAACCTACCTACCAAACCTTTGACCCTGATATCAATAAACACATTACCTTTCGTCCCCTTATTCTCGACCAAGATTTATCCTTCCTTCATAACTGGATGAATCAACCCCATGTTATTCCCTTTTGGAACCTAGCCCTTACCCTAGACCAAATGCGGAACCATTTAGAAAAAACCCTCGCCGATACCCACCAAACCCTTTATATCGGTTGCTTAGATGGCGTACCTATGAGTTACTGGGAATCCTATTGGGCAAGTGAAGATAGAATCGCCCAATACTATTCTGCCCATCCTACAGACCAAGGGATTCACCTATTAATTGGTGAACCTGACTACTTAGGGAAAGGATATGCCCTTCCCTTACTCCGCGCCATGACAACCTTTCAATTTCAACACCCAGACACCAAAAAAATTATTACCGAACCCGATAGCCGCAACGCCAAAATGATTCACATCTTTAAACGCTGTAGCTTTAAACCCCAAACCAATATTCAACTTCCCGAAAAACAAGCCACCCTAATGTTTTGTCATCGCCAAACGTTCTTCAACCGTTAAAAAAATGTCAAATCGCATCTACGATATCATCGGCGTCGGCATTGGACCCTTTAATTTAGGGTTAGCCGCATTATTAGACCCCCTATCGGAAATCGACGCCCTATTTTTAGACCAGAAATCTCAATTCCAATGGCATCCCGGCTTACTCATGGAAGGAACCACCATTCAAGTTCCCTTCCTGGCCGACTTAGTAACCATGGCAAACCCCAGTAGCCGCTTTAGTTTCCTGAGTTACTTAAACGCCCAATCCCGTCTCTATCACTTCTATTTTTTAGAAGACTTTCATATTCCCCGGCGTGAATATAACCACTATTGCCAATGGGTTGCCCAACAATTACAAAGTTGCCGTTTCGGGGAACAAGTAGATACTATTTCCTGGCAAGAATCTCTAGGCTGTTTTGAGGTGAAAACCCAGAACTCAACTTATCACTGTCACAATTTAGTCTTAGGAGTGGGTAGTGTTCCCAAAATACCCCCCTGTTTTCAGGGACTAGAAACCCAAGATATCTTCCATTCTGCCCAATTTTTGCATCAGCGCGATCGCATACGTCATTCCCAGTCAGTTACGGTTATCGGTTCCGGACAAAGTGCAGCGGAAGTCTTCTATGAACTTCTCCAAGAACAACAGACATACAACTATCGCCTAGACTGGCATACTCGTTCCGCTGGTTTCTTACCCATGGAATATTCCAAACTGGGATTAGAACACTTCTCCCCCGACTATATCCACTACTTCCATAGCTTACCTCAACCCAAACGCGATCGCGTACTGTCTCAGCAAAATTTACTGTACAAAGGCATCAGCTTCAATACTATTGCCCAAATCTATGACTTACTCTATGAACGTACCGTTGCGGGTAATCGTCCCGATGTGCGATTGTTACCTTTAGTCGAGGTTAAAGAAGTTGAACCAATCACCACAAACGGGAAAACAACCTATCGACTCAGTTATCGCCATGTCCAACAAGATCAACGATTTACTTATGAAACCAATTGTGTTATTTTAGCAACGGGTTATGAACACCAGATTCCCGATTGTATCGATGGAATTCGCCCCTTAATTCAGTGGGATAACCAAGGGCGTTATATCGTCAATCTTGATTACCGCCTCGCCCTTACCCAAGAGATTCCCAATCAGATTTTTGTCCAAAACGGCGAGTTACATACTCACGGCGTTGGTGCGCCTGATTTAGGCTTGGGTGCTTATCGCAATTCTGTGATTATCAATACCCTTGTCGGACAAACAATTTACCCGGTTCAACGCCATAACGTTTTTCAGCAATTTGGTGTAGCCTGATGAAACAGCGACAGAAATGGGTTTGGGGCGCACTGTTTCTCTGCGTATTCCTAGCCATCTTTAACGAGGTTTTACTCTCGCCATTCTATCCCCAGTTTTTCCGCAAAGTATTCGGCGTAGAAGACTTATCCTATACCGGCTATTACATTTTCGCTTGTCGGTTAACCGTGGTACTCTGCGCCCCAATTTGGGGAATTCTAGCCCGTCGGTTTGAGGTAAAATACTTGCTATTTGTCGGTCAGATAGCAACAGCCGTGATGACGGCGTTAATGGCAACAGCGACAAATCACCAACAGTTTCTTGTCTACACAATTGTGTTGTTGCTGTTTAAAAGTAGTTATTTGTTGGTTTATCCCTTAATTATTCAATTAGCCGGGGAAGCCCAAAGACCAACCGTTGCTGGAACCTATCAAGCGGTATTTCATGGGGCAATTGTCAGCGCGACAATTACTGGCGCTTGGATGGTAAACTTTG
This sequence comes from Coleofasciculus sp. D1-CHI-01, assembly GCF_040218875.1. NCBI lineage: Bacteria > Bacillati > Cyanobacteriota > Cyanophyceae > Coleofasciculales > Coleofasciculaceae > Coleofasciculus > Coleofasciculus sp. D1-CHI-01. The sequence goes on along the minus strand of NZ_JAVJQP010000140.1, from coordinate 3,155 downwards.
AATCGCCGTTACTGTTGTTTTATTGGATTGCCCTAGCTGATGTTTTCCAATTGGGGTTATGTCTCTATGTACTGCGAGGAGTATCAACGCGGCGAGTAGAGTTAGCCGTTGAGGAAGATAAGGGAGATAAGGAAGATGAAAAGCGAAGCGAAGGATTAGACAGGGCGGGTTTTGTACAAAGATTAACGTCAATAGGCAAACGAAAGTCCCTAAACCCGCCCCTACAGACGCATAAGCGCACGTCTCAAAATCATGCCCTCGAAGGTCGTGAAGGGTCAAAACTCAACACTTCCCCAATTAAGGGAGATAACTGGACGTTTTTGATTACCATTGGTGTCGTTATTCTCTCGTTCCATCTGGCAAATAACCTAGTGCGTCCCTATTTTACGGCATACGTCACAGCGGCGACTCCCTTTAATACCAGCCTGCTGACGAGTAGTGTACTCTTTCTCATTCCCAGCCTTATGGCAATTGTCGCCTTACCGTACATTCGCCAAGCTTGTCAGCCAGAACGTTTGAATACTATTTATCCCTGGGGAATAGGTTTAATCATGGTGAGTTTATACCTGCAAGGACAAACACAAAACCTAACAATTTTAGTCTTAGCCCGAATGGTTTACGGTTTCTGTTTTGCTGTTACCCAAGCCGCTTTGGAATTAAAGTTATTTGGCAAAAGTCGCGATAATCGCCTCCATTTCAACTATAGCCTTGCCACTTCCTTTGCCAATGTTGGACATCTAGCCGCCCCATTAATGGCATCTTGGCTAGTCAGTACCCAGAGTTTAGTCGCGCCATTTTTAACCGCCGCCGCAATTTGTGGGTTTAACAGTATTTTTGCCCGATGCGCTGTTTTCCGTTCTTTCAAAAGTGAACAGAGAATGGGAGAGATGGGAAGTTAAATCAACACTTTTGCACTCAGTCAGGGCGGGTTTAGTTACATCTGGGTGAGAGAAGAAACGATAGTAGTAAAACCCGCCCCTACAAACTCAAAACTAATTAATTATCAACTATGGAACATTTAAACAGTCTCAACCATGCTTTACAGCCAGAACGCTGGCAATCTGTCGGTCGTATCCTCTTGGCAAAAATGCTGTCGGAATTTATGTACGAAGAAATTATTCAGCCGGAAGTGATTCAGCAAAATGATGAACCGCCTCTCTATCACCTCTCCTTACCCGAAGGTATCGCCTATCGTTTTGCGGCTAAACCTCGCTTATTTAACAGTTATCGGGTTATCCCAGAATCGATTCAGCGAGGACAAGGACATGATTGGTTACCCGCGTCTAATCCTTTCCAATTTGTCTTAGATGCCCATGTTGCTGTGGGAATGACGGCGGAAACGACTGCCCATTTAATTAAAGAACTCAGTAATACGTTGCTAGCTGATGCCCATATTTATGCCGCAAAAGATAATCAGAATATTGATTGGTTGACCCTAGATTATGCCCATTTAGAAGGAGAAATGGAGGGACATCCTTGGATTACGTTTAACAAAGGACGAATTGGCTTTGGGTATGAAGATTATCTAAACTATGCCCCCGAATGTAAACAGCCTGTCAACCTAAATTGGATTGCTGTTCGCCATGACCGCGCCCAATTTAATTCGGTTGCGGGACTGGACTATTCCCTATTAATTAAAGAGGAATTAGAGGCAGAAACGCTGGCTGAATTTGAGAAAACATTAAACGCCAAAAATGTCAACTCATCAGACTATTATTTCCTACCTGTGCATGAATGGCAGTGGCAAAATATCATCATTCCCCTATTTGCTGGAGAATTAGCGACAGGGGCGATAATCTATCTGGGTTGTAGTCGCGATCGCTATTTACCGCAACAGTCGATTCGCACCTTTGCTAATATTAGTTATCCCCAAAAACGCCACGTTAAATTGCCCTTAAGTATTCTGAATACTTTGGTATATCGCGGGCTACCAGGAGACAGAACTGTCATCGCACCCCAGGTTACAGAATGGGTAAAATCGATTTGCGATCGCGACCCATTTTTAAGGCATGAATGTCGTCTAATTCTACCGGGAGAAGTTGCCAGTATTAACTATGATCATCCCTACTACGCCCAACTCCCCAGCGCCCCCTATCAATATAAAGAAATGCTGGGGTGTCTGTGGCGGGAAAGTGTCTTGGCTTATGTTGAACCTGATGAACGGGCGATTACTCTAGCCTCACTGCTTCATGTCGATGGTAGTGGTCAACTGTTTGCGTCTCGTTTAGTGGCGGAATCAGGACTCAGTTTAGATGCTTGGTTAGAGCCCTTGTTCAATACAATTTTGCCGCCTCTATTACACTGTCTTTACCGTTACGGGCTTGTATTTTCTCCCCATGGTGAAAATACGATTCTGGTTCTTAAAAATTCTGTTCCTCATCGTTTAGCGATGAAAGACTTTGTGGATGATGTGAATATTAGCCGTCATCCGTTACCCGAACTGGAATCATTACCGCCAAATTTGAAAGCCGTCTTATTAACGGAACCGCCAGAAGGACTTTGCCAATTTATTTTCGCGGGGTTGTTTATCTGTCACCACCGTTATCTATCGGATTTGTTGGAACTTCACCACAATTATCCAGAACGTCAATTTTGGATACAAGTGCGCCAAAGTATCTTAAAGTATCAACAGCGTTTTCCCGAATTGCAGGAACGATTTGAGTTATTTAATTTACTTGCACCCGAATTTACTAAACTCTGTCTGAATCGGAATCGTTTGCTGACTTATGGGTATGCAGATGATGGCGATCGTCCTCATGCTGCTGCTTTTGGCAAGGTTAGTAATGCGTTGTACGAAGTTGGAAAAGAGCCGATTTTGTCATGAAATTGACCGATCGTTGTAGGTTAGGTTGAGGAACGAAACCCAACAGATCTCCTAAGAGTTGGGTGACTGTTCGATCAAGCTTTAGCCAATTTAGATGACCTAACCCCCCAGCCCCCTTCCCTGCGAGGGAAGGGGGAGAATCTAAGCCTCTCCCCGCGTCGGGGAGGGGTTTGGGGAGGGGTCTTTCCCCTAATTAGGGCTTGCTGCACAAAGCCGAAACCCTTAGCTATCAATACTTTGAGCCATATTGACAGTGGATAAAGTGCAAGGAAATGGGGTAGCATCCTTCATAAGTATGGCATCACCTTGCTCAGGTAAAATGTACCCTTGC
>NZ_JAVJQP010000138.1:0-46929 GCF_040218875.1 Coleofasciculus sp. D1-CHI-01 | reverse complement strand
GGTGTCTCTGGCGCAATGGCTCCACTCCGAACCCATCCCGAACTCGGCTGTGAAACGTTGCTGCGGCGAAGATACTTTGGGGGTTGCCCTCTGGGAAAATAGCTCGATGCCAGACTTCTTCTTTTTATAAAGCCCTCTTTTCTTTACTGAAAGAGGGTTTTATTTTTTCTATTTAGCTTTTTTCGCCGGAAGCCCCACTTAGTCTTTTAGTCTTGGGCAACAATCTTGATTCATCGTATTATTCAACACTATCTTTTTTTTCTTCTTTTCTGTTCTTTAGTAAGTACGTCATCATTTCACCCTTACCTTTAACCTGAATCGTACCTCGCTCTTCAAACTGATACTTATCCCGCAAATGTTGATAGGTTGAGGCACTCACTTGAATTCCCCCAGGAACTCCGTGGGATTCCATGCGGCTAGCGGTATTAACCGCATCCCCCCATAAATCATAGATAAACTTTTTTGTGCCAATCACTCCAGCAACCACTGGTCCAGTGTTAATGCCAATTCGGATTTTAAACGGTTCACCATATTTAGCGCTAAATTGAGCCACTTGCTGTTGCATCTCTAATGCCATATCCGCGATCGCGTCGGCATGATTATCGCAGGGTGTGGGTAATCCGCCGACAACCATATAAGCATCGCCAATGGTTTTAATTTTCTCCAACCCATAAGTTTCGGTAAGCTGATCAAAGGCGGAAAAAATTTCATTGAGTAGTTTTACCAATTCTGTTGCCGATATCCGTTGCGAAAGCTGGGTAAAACCCACGATATCCGCAAATAATACTGTCGCCTCCGTGAAGCTATCCGCAATCGTCTGCTGGTTTTGTTTCAAGCGATCGGCAATCGGTTTAGGTAAGATATTTAGCAGCAGGAGTTCTGATTTTTCTCGTTCTGCCTCAATCTCAGCCGTGTAATGTAGCGATCGCACAATATACATAACCAATGTTCCGGTTAATAGCAAGCCACTCAACAGGGTTACTTCAGCCAGAGGCGGAATTCCAAAACCTGAATCCTGTGGTATTTCCCAGAAACTGAGTGACAATTGCTGATCAGCGACTTGAATAGGGTGGGTATAAATCAGATGGTTACGACAAGATGATCGATCAGGCTTCATCTCAACCGTTTTTGTCTGGGATTGATACAGCGCCAGATAACGTTCTGGATAGGGTAAAGACGGATCAGATAGGCAAAAATTTAGCGTATCAATCTGTAGCCCTTTCAGTGAAGTCGTGATAATTTCCTCTAAAGAATAAACCCCAATCATTGCACCCCGAAAAGCCTGACGGCGAGTTTCAGGTGTATTGTGAGGCATATCATTATGGTAAAGCGGTAGTAAAATTGTCAGACTATCTGACGGTTTACCAGGTATCTTTAGCTTACTCGTAGCGACTAATTGTCCTGTCATACGTGCTTTTTCCAGTAGAGATTTACCCACGGGATGAGACGCCAGATCAAAGCCAATGACATCCTGTTGCGGAGAAAAGGTAATCGGAAAATAATCCGAACGCGCCTTAGCGATAACCTGTTTTTTTACGGGATGGTATTCATAAATCGAAAAATTGGCAAACCCCTTTTCTGCCATCTGTGCTTCATAACTGGGGCGTTCCCTAGCCGACACAGGTTTAAGCCAACCCAGAGTCAAAATGCCTGAATGGATAGAAAGAAAATGCTGTGTAAACGCTTCATAATCATCTTGCTGCACCTGATCAGACGCTTCGTGAAACGCGCTCAAGGATACAACCATATAATAATATTCATCAATTTTACGCTGGAATGTGGTTGTCAGGTTATCGGTTTGTTGTTGCAATTGTAGTCGAGTTTGGTTGTTTGCCCATTTCCCAGCCGTTACAGTTGCGGCAATTGACAGTCCAATTCCCACAGCAAGGGTTAACCCAACGGGAATATAGCGATGAATCTTAGACAATAAGGGTGTATCGGTTTTAATCATCAGCCAAGCACTTCCATTAATTAACCTGGCACAAGAGACTGAACCCATAAGTACGGTGTCACGAAACTCAAGATTCAAAAGGCTTACATGGCAAGCGTTTCGGTAACTTTGAATAATTGCTATATTTCCACCGCGCCGTACTCATCAATTGTCAGAACAGTTCAAAATACCAGTTTTACTGTGATGACACCCTGCTTTACTATTGACGCAAAGGATTTAATTGTCAAGATAGGAAGATAAAGGCTAAAAGAGTAGCTCATACTTGACTCCTGTTTAACTATCGAATCAAATCATCTTAATCTTCTGTCTCCTGGGCTTTGTCCTCTGCTTTATCTTCACGAAATAACACTATGAATCCGGACGTTTTTTTGCGGTCAGAAAATAAGTCATCATTTCTCCCTTCCCTTTCACCGGAATGATTCCCCGTTCTTGAAACACATAGTTATCCTGTAAATGCTGATACGTCGCTGCTGTCACTTGAATTGTACCCGGAATTCCATGAGATTCCATGCGGCTAGCTATACCCACCTGATTACCAATTGCTGTAAGACATCATGAATCTATAAAAACAGCCGTTAATGCTTCAAGGCGCAACGCGATCGCTATATTCATCATTTGACGGATGAAATGAAGGTAAAACTTTTTACTAAAATTCGGGAAAGCCTTAATCCTGGCGGTGTGTTTTGGAATGCTGATCCGGTTGTCCCTGAATCACAACTTTTGTCAGAAACCTATAAGCGTATTCGCGAGGAATGGTGTGTAAAACAGGGAACCACGTTAGCCGAAGTCAGGACGAAAACAGGTAAAAGTATTCCTTACGGTTCTTCTCAACCGGATCAATTAGTTACATTAGCCGCCCATCTAGATATGTTGAAAGCGGCTGGGTTTGAATCTGTAGCCGTACCTTGGAAATATTATGGGTTAGCGGTATTTGGTGGAGAAAAGGTATAGGGCAGAGGGTATCCTAGGTTGTAGAGACTCCTCCGGTGGAACGTCTGTTGTAGGGGCGGGTTTTACCCTTAACGGGAAGCTTTTCACCCTGATGTCACTAAACCCGCCCCCAACGGAGTGCAAGAATTTTAAGGGCAAATGACATAAACAAATCTAAAGGGAAATAGGGGCGATGGCAAAGAATTCTCACCGACCAAAAAAGGATGACGCCGTTCTCGGCGGTAAAAATCCACCCCCAACTAAAGGCGTAGTCTTAGGTGGTATTGCTGGGGTGAGGATGCGTTTAACCTCTCTTGTCGTGGAACAACGTTTAGCCGCTATTAGCGAAGCCATCGCCTATGGGGATGCGGGGTTACATTTAGTGAAGGAAGCTTTTGGGCAAGATAAATCCCCACGGGTACGACAAGCAGCACTCTTAGTCCTGTGGAATAAGGAACAACTGTGGGTTCAACAAGCCATTAAACATTATGTCCCATCTAATCGAGTCGCCTGGTGGCGGTTAGATGAAAAAGAAGGGGACATCGCGGCGGATAGTGTGGGGGGAAATGATGGCACAATTAAGGGGGCGACGCCAGTGACGATGGTTCCCGGTCGAATGCCGGGATTAGGTGGTGCGGGACATCCGGATGAGGTGAATTCGGAGTCTTATCGCTTTGTGGAATATGTTCTACCTCAAGGGTTAGGGAGTGCGCTGCAATTTGATGGGGATGACTACGTGGAGATTCCCCATGGATCAGCCCTGAATTTTGGGGTTGGGGATTTCTCGATTGGTGTGGGTGTTAAAACTCGCCGTCGTGGACTTGAGGTAATTTTAGATAAGCGCGTGGAAACCTCTGGATCTGTGCAAGGATATTGTTTATATCTGCATCATGGTCGGTTGGGTTTACAATTAGCGGATGGAATCGAGCCGACTTGGACGAATTATGATAGTCAGTGCTTAATTGCCGATGATCGCTGGCATTATCTAGTGGTTACCGTTGACCGAGATGCGACGGATGGGGGACGATGGTATGTTGATGGGATTGAGTTAGAAAATCGGTTTAATCCGACGGGACAACAGGGTTCGCTGAATAATTTTAAACCTCTGCGATTGGGACAGGGTTCGGATCATCCGAGTTCACCGGGATTCTTTCAGGGTAGGATGAGTGATGTGCAACTGTTTAATCGATCGCTAGCCGCACCTGAGATTCTAGCGGTTTATCACAAGGTTGGGGTGAAGGGGACGCGATCGGGATTTATTCATAAGTAATTAGTAGTTTGTAATATCCAATCTGATGTTTTTTTAACGCAGAGGAACGCAGAGGTTTTCGCAGAGGGACGCAGAGAAATTGGTAGTATTTGGGGGGAGGTTTTATAGAATTGGAGAAGTAAGCGGAAATAATATTATAAATGATTATGGTGGAGCACTTTAATCAACCCAGAGACAATGACGCTGTTCTTGGTTCATCCTATTGTGCCCCTCTGGGTGCAGTTATTTTAGGCGGGATTGCAGGGGTTAAGCGGCGTCTGACAAGTGACGATGAGACGGTGAGAATTGCTGCACTCAAAAATGCGCTGAAGTATGGAGAATCGGGTTTAGGGGTAATTATCCCAGCCTTGCAGGATGAATCAGAACAAGTGCAGCGAATTGCCTATTTACTGTTGCGCGATCGCACAGAACGAGAGGCAAAACGGGCGTTAAATGCTTATCTCCCTTATCACCTGTTTGAAGATATCATAACGCATAAGGCGGGTCAATCCATTGCCATTAGTCCCGATGGCACAAGAATTGCCTATTTACGCGGGAAAACCATTCGAGTTCGCCATATCGAGACGCAAGAAATCCTCTACAAGATTCCCAAATATCCCAAAGCCAAAGAATTTTTGGCGTTAACTAATGATATGAAAATAGTGGTGCGAGTCAGTAATGGTGCAAGTCATGTCATCGAGATTTGGGATCAGGGAGAACTTCGCCACAGTCTCTATGGACATCAAGATATCATTCGGGCGATCGCGATTCGTCCCGATGGTCAAATTCTCGCTAGTGGCAGTCAGGATAGCACGATTAAACTTTGGCATTTAGAAACGGGTAAACTGATTTGTACGTTTAGTAATCAATTAACTCTAGGGGCGCATACGGATGAGATTTGGAGTCTTGCCTTTAGTGCGGATGGTAATACGTTAGTCAGTAGTAGTCGGGATGGCAAGATTAAGCTGTGGGATTTGCGGACAAGAGATCGACCTCGGACATTGAAAAGTTACGCTAACCAAGTGGCGATGAATCCTGATGGGTTGACGTTAGCGAGTACCAATTGGCAAGGACAAATCCAACTCTGGAATCTGGCGACTCACCAGGTTGAACATACGTTGGAGGGATATTATTATGCGGTGAATAGTCTGCTGTTTAGTCGATATGGGCGAATTTTAATCAGTGGTGGGAATGATCGGGCAATCAAGTTTTGGGATGTGGCGACGGGAAAGCAAATTCAAACATTGACGGGACATAAAGAGGCTGTAACCTGTCTGGCGTTTTGTCAGAATGGGCAATACTTAGTTAGTGGAAGTTTGGATAAGACGATTAAGATATGGGGCTGTATGAATACTGATGGCGGGTTTTGTTGATCCATTATCGCAGATAAACTGAGTGACTAAACCCGCCTTGACTAGAAGAATAAATACTGGATTTTTTATTGCCAGCGACCCACAACCACTCTCACTGTCCCGTCTTCTAGCACATCCTCTTCTTCGACATTAAACCCTTGCTCTTGCACGGAATGCATTAACATTTTATGGGCATACTTTTGATTAACGGAATTGACGAATTCTGTTTGGTTAATTTTCGCCCCCCAAAAATCTGCCACGAGTTGATAGGCTTCCCCATTTTGGCGAAAACCTAAATCGTAACCATTAGACTGGCGAATCACGTATTCGGCTTCGGTGATATTCCCGTGATAGCCGCGTACCGAGGTATTGCATTCGACTTGATACCCCAACTCCTGCAATGTTTGATGCAGAATTTCGCCGTTTTTGATCTGAATGTTGATGGTGGTGAAGTGAGACATAGTTTTAGAGGTTAGTAAATAGAATTAAGACAATGTTACTAAGTTAAGCATTGGTAGTGGCGTGGACACCTAATTTAGTGGATGACGCTTACGCCCGGAAACCTTAGGGGCGCACGAAGCGTGCGCCCGATGCAATGGTAAAATCTATTCCACCATTTTAGCTGTGTCACGCCAATAGTCGGTGATACATGCGTTTATGGCGCTAAAGCGCAACTACGAACCTAGATTAAGGAGTGTGTAAATTTCTCTCTAGGGAAGGATGTGGGAGTTAGACTCTAGCCAGACGCGATCGCACGTCTATTCTGTTTAGTGTAAAGCATAACCGCAGTTAGGAGGGTTCTCAATGGTACTTCGGAAAATGATGGGTTTGGGGCTGGTGATGGTACTTTTGTCTGCTTGTAGTATTTTCTATGAAGACGAAGCGGCTACTATACCGCCAGAGGAGACAGTAGATAAGACAGCAATAGAGAACAGTTCTACCTTAGGTGATGTCTCGGAGAATAGGGAGGAGTTGACGGGTGAGATGATTACGGTGGATGGTAAGGTGGGCGAGGTTATCGATTCGAGTACATTTAAGCTGGTACAGGAAAAACCCCTGTTAGACAAACAAGTCCTGGTGATGAATGCTAATCCCGATACGCCGATTATAGAGGACAACTGGGTGAGAGTTACAGGGGAAGTGGGTCGGTTTGTCAGTAAGGAGGAATTGGAGAAGGATTACGATTTGACTTGGGATTTAGATGTGGAACAAAGCATAGAAGCGGAATACGAAAATAAACCTATAATTTTGGCTGAGTCTGTGGAACTCCTAGCTGTGGATTGAATGGGAGTTTGCCCAGATTGCGGCTTGGGTGCGATCGCGTAGGTTCAATCGGCTTAAGATATTGGTAATATGATTCTTCACGGTCTTCTGGGAAATATACAGAGTTTGGGCAATTTCTCGATTATTCGCACCCGTGGCGATTAAGCGGAGGATTTCCTGTTCTCTGGGGGTTAGTTCATCCCAAGCGGTGGAGGAATTGGAGACAGAAGCAGGGATTTGCGTCATAATCTTTTGACCAATTCCTGGTCCCAATTGAGTATACCCCTTATGCACCGCCCGAATCGCTTGGGCTAATTCGTCGGGGGGTGTATCTTTGAGTAAATAGCCCGATGCACCATAATGCAGGGCTTGGGTAATATACTCATCATCATCGAATGTGGTTAAAACCAATAGTTTGATGTGGGGAAACCGTTGATGGATTTGCCGAGTAGCGGCGACACCATCCATAACAGGCATACGCACATCTATGAGGATAATATCAGGTTGTAGGGTTTCCAGTTGTGCGATCGCGGTTTCTCCATTATCGCTTTCTCCGATAACCTCGAAATCATCTTCAAATTGTAATAAGGCTTTTAATCCGCGTCGGACTAAACTTTGGTCATCAACTAATAGGATTTTAATCATAAAAACTCCACTCCACACTCAACCTTAAATCAGGGCGGGTTTTGTACAAAATTTACCATCTATAGCCAAGCAGAAAGTCCCATTACCCGCCCCTACACCTCCACTACTTATGACGAATGACATAAGACAAATCACCACTCAACCCTAACTTGACACCCTTGTCCGGGTGCTGTGTTAATTGTAAAACGACCCCCTAACGCTTGAGTACGTTCCCGCATCCCTTGCAGTCCAAAACCCGTGGTATTCTGCGTCACATCAAATCCTCTGCCATTATCCTGAATGATCAGATGGAACTGGGAATCTGTCCAAATCTGGATACTCACCTCCGTGGCTTTGGCGTGTTTATAGATATTGGTGAGGGATTCTTGGATAATCCGATAACTCGCCATTTTCATATCAGGCGTCACCGGATGGGACAAATTAATCTGACAATCGGGTAAGATACCTGTAGACTTGTGAAACTCTTGGATTAAAGACGCGATCGCATCCTCTACAGATTGCCCTTGTAACGGGTTAGACCGCAGGGTTGCTACGGATTGACGCACCTCTTGCAGCGCAGTCGCGGCGACTTGTTTGACTTCGAGTAAAAAACCTTTGGCTTCGGCGGGATTCGACTCCAAAAGCCGCAACGCCGCTTCTAAGTGCAGATTAAACGTAATCAGAGAATGTCCCAAGGAATCATGGATTTCTCTAGCAATCCGATTCCGTTCTTGCAGCGTCGCCATATCCTCAATTCGGGTAGCATAGCGTCGCAGTTGAGCATTTGCCTGTGCCAATTCGTCCCGACTGCGCCGTTCGGCTAATACGGCATCAACTAATAACTGTAAAAAGACCAAGACTAAGCCAAAGACTACTATAGAACTTAACAGGATAAATAGCCAGCGTTCTGGCATTGCCAAACGTGGAGGGCGAAGGCGAAGGCTGCGAGACTGAAATCGGTCAACTTCTCGCATTAGAAATAAGACAAAGGCAAATCCGGTAATAATTAAGCGACTTTGCCGTTCAAAGATAAAACAGTTTCGGATAACTAAAATAATTAACATCAAGGGTAACATACGAAGTTTACCCACCAAGGAGACGAGGAGAATTACGCCAATTTCCACGCCGGTATACATCACCTTGACCGATTTCTGAGTCGGTAATCTCAACCCCATCACACCAAAGACGGCTAAACCCAACAAATTCAGGAGAGGGAAGCGAGGGAGATGGGGAAAGGGAAACCGCAGGAATTCAATGATAGCGATGATTCCCAGGAGAATCCATTCTAGATATAAAAGGAAAGGAATTGGGTGTTTAGTCATTAGTCATTTGTCATTAGTCATTTGTCGTTCGTAAAGTCGGGGCGGGTTTAGTTTCATCTCGGTGTAACCAAAAAGATAGTAGTGAAACCCGCCCCTACACAATCTCCCTCTGCTTCCCCTGCTCCTGATAACTGATAACTGAGAACTTATAACTGATAACTGAGAACTTATAACTTCCTCATCTCCCCATCACCTCCACACCAATATAGGACTAAAGTCCCACCTCAAATCAGGACGTTTGCCTCAGGCGGTATAACCCTTACAGTTTCTAGGATAGAGACATCGAACACCAAATCGTTGACAACTCTAACATTATGAACATCAAACTCTTTCCTCTATTCGCCACCATCGCCGCAATTACCCTCGCGGCTGCACCCATGGCAGCATTTGCCCAACCCCGATTCGCAGAGGAACTCAACCTAACAACCGACCAACAAACGCAGTTAGAACGCATCCGGGATAACAAACACTCGCAAATCGAACAAATTCTCACCCCCGAACAACGGGAACAGTTCCAAGAATTGCAGGGACAACGCCAGCGACACCGGGAAGGGATGCGGGCGCTAAATCTGACCGAAGCACAACGGAATCAGATGCGGGAAATTCACCAATCCGCACGGGAACAGATGCGAGATGTTCTAACCGAGGAACAACAGGAACAGATGCGTCAGATGCGTGGAAATCGTCGGGGTCAAAGAGGAATGGGACGTCCAAATCAAGCCCAATAGATAAAAAGTAACCCGAAAACCCAGTAGGGGCGCACAGACGTGCGCCCTTTCTCTGACGTGCGCCCTGATTGGTATACTCTCAACCAGATCCCCGACTTCTTCAAGAAGTCGGGGATCTAATTAATTAGCGTCCCAGCAATTAAAATCGCCGAACCCTACAAAAATTCAACCAAAGCGGATTAATATCAGCATATTAAGATATTCGACAACTCCAGCTCAATATGCATCGACTGAAGTTTCTCAAAGCACTTCGCCTTCCCCTAGGCGTCGGAATTATCAGCTTTTCCTTTGCCACAGGTAAGCTTCTCCCCCAAACATTGCCCCTATCCCAGGATTTAATTAACCTCAACTCTCAGGATGGAGAAACCCTACTCGTTGAAAGTAATGCTCGTCGGGACTATTTCCCCTTAAGTATCCATTTTGAAACCCAGGAAAATTTAGCCTATTGTGGCGTCGCCAGTATAGTGATGGTACTCAACGCCCTTTCTATCCCCGCACCGCCAACCGCTAACTTTGGGGATCATCACATTTTCACTCAAGAAAATGTTTTAAATGAACAAACCGAAAAAATTCTCCCTGCTGCTGTCATTGCCCGTCAAGGGATGACCTTAGACCAATTAGGTCAACTCTTAGAAACCTATCCCCTCAACGCTGAAGTTTACCACGCCAGTGAGGTGACTCTGGACAAATTCCGTCAGATGGTGGTCGAGAATTTAGAAGACCCCAACAACTTCGTCTTAGTCAACTACTTACGAAAAACCATAGGTCAGGAACGGGGCGGACATATTTCCCCGATCGCGGCTTATAATCCACAGAGCGATCGCTTTCTAATTTTAGATGTATCCCGCTACAAGTATCCGCCCATTTGGGTCAAAGCGGAAGAACTCTGGCAAGCCATGGGGACGGTGGATTCTACCTCAGAAAAAACCAGGGGTTTTGTTCTGATTAATCGTCGTTAATTAGGGGAAAGCTGAATCAGCGTATCCATAAGGGCGGGTTTTGTTGTTCCGTTATCGCGTTATCGGTGGGGAGGGCGGGTTTTGTTGTTCCGTTATCGCGTTATCGGTGGGGAGGGCGGGTTTTGTTGTTCCGTTAGTTCTGAAAATCTGAATTTAGTCCCTAAACCCGCCCCTACAACCATTGACAGACGGACAAACGGACAGACGTAGCATGAGGAGTTTCTACATTGATACAGGAAATCTGGTAAGATTGCCCCTTGGCATCTTTTAATCCCGCACGAATGTCTATCCATTCTCCCGTCACTGTCACCGTTCCCGCGACAACCGCCAACTTAGGACCCGGATTTGATTGCATTGGCGCTGCCTTAACCCTGTACAACACGTTCACGTTTACTCGTCTGAGTTCGGATACTCCCTGGGAAACGGAACGGGCGGTGAGAATTCGGGTGTCGGGTGTCGAGGCAAACCAGGTAAAAACTGATGAAACGAATCTGGCTTACCAAGCTTTTCTGAAACTATACAACCAGATTGGTCATACACCTCCCCCCGTCCAACTCAAAATTGATTTAGATGTCCCCCTCGCCAGAGGGTTAGGAAGTTCCGCCACGGCGATTGTGGGTGGATTGGTTGGCGCTAACCAACTCGCTGGGGAACCCCTGAGTCAAACCGAAGTCATGCAATTAGCGATCGCGCTGGAAGGACATCCGGATAATGTTGTCCCCGCTATCTTGGGCGGCTGTCGTCTGGCGGCGCGGGGGGATGCGGTTCTCAAGGAATGGGAGATTTGTGATATTCCCTGGCATGATCAAATTATCCCTGTCGTTGCCATTCCCAATTTTGAACTCTCCACCCAACAAGCGCGACAGGTACTCCCCAGCCAAGTGAGTCGGGCAGATGCTATTTTCAATGTCGCCCATTTCGGGTTACTGATCCGCGCCTTAGCAACGGGACGAGGTGATTGGCTACAAACTGCCCTCCAGGATACGTTACATCAACCCTATCGACAGGCTTTGATTCCGGGGTATGAAGCGGTACAAACCGCCGCCTTAAAAGCGGGTGCCTATGGGGTGACGATTAGTGGCGCTGGTCCGACTTTGTTGGCGCTTGTCGATCCGATGCAAGCTGAAGCCGTAGTCACCGCTATGGCTGAGGCTTGGCAAGAGGTGGGAATTTCTGCCATAGCGCGATCGCACTCGATTGACACCCAGGGGACCCAAAGCGCGATCGCACCCGCCATTTAACCCGCCTTTATTTTGATCGTTGAGGGGGTGTAGAGACGTAGCATGGTACGTCTCTAAAGGCGGATTGAGTCGCATCTAGAGTGAGACGATAGTCGTAAAATCAGCCCCTACAATCCCCAATCCCCAAATTTAAACGGGTATTCATAGCAATGCCATAGAAAATCCTCTATGTTTTGACCAAGCACTTCTTATCCGATAATCTGAATAAGGTCTTAAACTTTTGTTACATTGATCGATGAAACCCCTATTTGTTTCATCACCCGTTTCTGGCATGAACTCAATGTTAGTCACTTGATTCAATAGCAATCTCAGCAATTTTCATGACTCCAAATCGACCCTATTCTCACCATTCTGAATGATTCAGAGAATTTTGACAAAACGATACTGCGATCACGTTGAAACTTGGAGGAGTCATACAAAGTGGCAAATGCGAACGATATAGTTGTCCTAAAACAAGGTGTTGAAAATTGGAATCGATGGCGACTGCAAAATATTAACTTAAATCAAAATCAGAGTAAAACCAATGTACTCAAACTAAACTTTAATAAGGTTGATCTGAGTGGATTGAATCTCAGTGAGTATAATTTGCAAAATTTCAACCTCAGTCGAGCCAACCTCAGTCGAGCTAACCTCAGTCGGGCTAACCTCAGTCGGGCGAATCTCTATGAAGCGATTTGTCATACAACAAACCTGAGTCAAGCCATTTTAATTGATACGAACCTCATCGCTGTTTTCTTAAGAAATGCTGATCTCAGAGGCGCAAATCTGAAAGGTGCGGATTTAACCGATGCGAATCTCAGTGGTGCTGATTTGACAGGCGCTAATCTCAGTCAGACAAACCTGAAAGGAGCAAACCTGAGAAATACCAATCTGAATCAGGCAAATCTCAATGGTGCGAATCTGAGTGGGGCAATTTTGAAGGGCGCGATTATTTGTCAAGTCTAGGGGGGACTGAATGTTGATTTTCCCGGTTCCCATTCCCTGAGAAAGGACAAAAGACAAAGGACAAAGGACTCATGACCAATAAACCAGCATTTGCCAAAGCCGAGAGTGGATCGGTAAAATGCTGGTTATATTTTACAGACCCTGAACGCGAGACGTATTTCTCTGAAAAAAATAAATAACCCAGTTTTGGCATAATTTTTATCTGAAAACAATAAAATCATGCCGAGCTGACTATGTAAAAAAATATTATTATTTTAAATTACGGACAAAGATAAATTATACCTGAATAAGTATTTTGAGATTTAACACCAATCAGAGTTTCTTCGGTTAAACTCTACCCTTGATGATGAAACTATCGATACAACGCAAAATCATCCTAGGATTTGGACTAACCTCCAGCCTTATCGTTATCGTCAGCTCAATTGGTTATTATAGTGCATTTCGCCTGAGAGACACGAATCAAAAAGAACTCCATGCCAAAAAAGTATTAACAAAACTGGAGGAAGTCTTAGCTGAAATTACGGATGCCGAAACGGGACAGCGGGGTTATCTTTTGACAGGGAAACAGCGCTATCTTGAGCCTTATCAAAAAGCAATTGATAAAGTCGAAGATGATATAAAACAGCTACAAGCGTTGACAGCAGAAAACTCTTATCATCAAAAAAAAATAGAAGTTGCTATCCCCTTAATCAATCAAAAATTTGCCGAACTTCAGCAAACCATTACTTTAAGAGACGAGCAAGGATTGGACGCGGCTTTAGCGATTGTAAACACAAACGAAGGCAAACTGATCATGGCTCAGATTCGCGATATCTTTCATCAGATGAAGGCGGAGGAAGAGCGGCTATTTCAGGCGCGATCGCAGTATACTCAAAGCACAGTCCATACGACAATCTGGATTTTCTCCATTGGACTCATTTTTGACTTAGGTATTCTTGTTTTTGTCTATTCTCACATTTATCGCGAAATTAATCAACGGCTGCAGGCTCAAGATCAATTACGAGAGAGTGAAAGTCGGCTCACTCAATTCTTAGAAGCGATACCCGTCGGCGTTTTTGTCGTTGATCAAAACGGTATACCCTACTATGCCAATCAGACGGCAAAGAAACTTTTTGGGCAAGGTCTAATTCCCACCAATCCTGCCAATCGGCTACCCGAAATTTATCCAATTTATTCTCCTAAATCTGAGAAAGTCTCTCCCTCCAATCTTGAGCCAATTATCCAAGCGCTTAACGGTAAAAATTCCATCTATGAAGGGATAGAGATTCACCAGCCCGACAAAATAGTGCCGATTGAGGTTTTAGGAACCCCCATCTTTGATGACAAGGGAAATGTTAGCTACGCCATTGTCGTGCTGAACGATATCACCGAACGCAAACGGGGGGAAGCCGAACGACTCAAGTTTACAGGTCATCTCAATCAACTCAATCATGCTTTTTCTCGCTTTGTGCCGGGTCAATTTCTCCAGTTACTCAATAAAGAGACTATTATTGATGTTAAGTTAGGCGACCAAGTAGAGAAAGAAATGTCCGTGTTATTTTCGGATATTCGTGACTTCACTGCTCTTTCAGAAGGGATGACCCCTGAAGAGAATTTTAAATTCATCAATTCCTATCTCTCCCGAATGGAACCCACTATTATTAAGAATAAAGGATTTATTGATAAATATATTGGGGATGCGATTATGGCACTCTTTAGTGGCGGTGCGGATGATGCGGTTAAAGCCGGAATTGCCATGTTGCATCAGTTAACTGAATATAATCAACATCGAGCTAACTGTAATTATCGAGCCATTCAACTAGGTATGGGCATTAATACAGGAACATTAATGTTAGGGACTGTGGGCGGATATAACCGCATGGATACCACCGTGATTAGTGATGCGGTTAATTTAGCGGCTCGTTTGGAAGGCTTAACCAAAAATTATGGCGTATCATTATTAATTTCTCACCACACGTTCAAACAATTACAAAACTCCTACGACTATGCTATCCGCATGATTGATCATGTCAAAGTCAAAGGCAAATCTGAACTGGTTACCGTCTATGAAATCTTTGATGCTGACTTACCGGAAGTCCGAGAGGGTAAATTGGCAAACCAAGACCGATTTGCCTTAGCGTTGTCTCTGTATAATCAACAGGCTTATGCCGAAGCACTACGCTTGTTTGAAGCCTGTTTGCGCCAAAACCCAGCGGATCAGGTGGCGAAAATTTATCAGCAACGCTGTCATCTGAATTCTAATACCAATTCTGTTTGACAATTCTAGCCCGGAGTTCAAACTCCGGGCTAATCGCTTAAGTCCATTTAAATGGACTAAAACTCTTATATCGTCCTCTAAAGATGGCTTAAACAAACATGGCAACCTTCTTGGGGCTTACCCTATTTTCCTGTTCAACCTGTAAGACATTACCATACAGATTGGCAATAATTTGTTGACCTGTTTTCGTGACATCTAAATACCGCAAAGCGGGTTGGATGTATTGCAACACAATTGTCCAGAAAAAGTTGGGGTAGTTTTGCCGCAGTTCACCCGGATTGTGATAGCCTAAAATCTTATTCGCGCCACTTTCTTCAAACTCGCCAAACAAGGCGGGAATCTTTTGTAAGTAACGTGGATCACTAAGCTGACCAATCAAATCAGCCGCACGAGTCAAACCCGGATAATTCATCGTATCGTGATGGGCGTTATCAGCAGGTACGGGAAAACGGGTTAACTCAATATTGCGTTTTACGATGGCACAATCAATGAAGGGATGAGCGCCGAAATACTCGTCCACAAACCGCTTTCCTCGGTCAACATGGTAGGATGTCAAACTCGCATCGGTTGCCCCCTGGGGCAAGGATATCATCATATCATCAAGACCAATCACGTACAATCCTTGATCAGGTTGGTCATTTCGGCAAATCCCCTTAATATAGCCGATGTCATGGCATAACCAAGACACGATTGACGTGAGCCAATCTTGACGGGAAACGTTTCCTTCTAGGATATGTTTCCCTCGAAGGATTTCTTGTCCGACTAAGCTCACCAAAATGGTATGTTCAACATTGTGGTATAGAGCATCACTCTGGGCAATCCGGTCGAGAGCCACTTGAGCCACTCCCGTGATCACCTCAGCATAATCGGCTTGAGAATTTCCGTAAGTCTGACGGTAGCAGACTTGTAGACGTTCGACACAATCGCGAACTAGCACCCCTGTTAAATTAAACATTGTTCTTCCCCTGTCATACTATCTAAATTTATAACCGAGTCGGGTATTTCAGCCCGGTTGGGCGGCTTTACCCTGGTAGATTCACAGATCAATCGGTGGGGAACACCTATTTATTAGTTTCGTTGATCATCTGGGTTATGTAAACCATAAAACCTCACAAAAAAAATAATAGTTTGGGTGAGCTAACACTCCAAATCAATTTTATTTGTTGATCAAAGAAAAACCTCATAAAACCTCATAACTATTTCTTTGTATGTTCATCGCCCGTTAAAAAATCCTAAAATATCAGGTAAAATTTTTTAATCGCTATTCCCAGAATCGAGAAAAATTAACTTCGCCGAGAGAGCGCTTGTTAAAATTATAATAAAGTTGATGATTAGAATGGATATAATTTAGCATGGCATAACCCTAGCAGGAAAGCAACGGCGGGGGATCGTCTTATGTAAGGGGTTGAGAAATATTTACATAACTTAATATACTGGAGTTTATTTCCACCAACCTACTTAGCCAGACTCAATGAAACGTGAAATCGTTTTGTTGTCGGTTCCATGTTTCCTGTTCCCTAGTTTTAATTTTGAATTTTATTGATCAAGGGGAGATGGATTATAAAGACGCCTTAAATTTTATCGATCGCTTAACCTATCTGAAGACGGGAAAGCACCTAAATGACCTAGAACGGCAGGTTTTTGTCGGATCTTGGCAAGGACGCTCCTATAAGGAGATTTATCCGCAAAATCCGGAGTATGTGGAAAAATATGTGGGCTATAAGTTATGGCAAAAGCTTTCCCAGGTATTAGGGGAAAAAGTCAGCAAAAAAAAGATTCAGGGTGCGATCGCGCGAGCCAAGACGCAGCAGCCGCAAGTGTTTCTCAGTTACCGAAACCAAGAGCCTGACGAGAGTTTAGCGATTCAGTTAGAGGAGGCGATCGCCCAAGCCGGATATCCAGCCTTTAGAACAGGGGTGGGAAAGGGTTCCAGCCATTCCTCTGCTGTCGCCGAGAATGAATTAGCCCAGATTGATCATCAACTGGCGCAATGTGAGTATTTTATCCTGCTACTGTCTCCCCAAGCCGCATTGAGTGAAATGGTGATTGAAGCGTTACGACGGGTTCAGGAGTTACGAGATGAGAGTCACAACGCCAAACCCGTTATCTTACCGATTCGGGTGAATTGCCCACCCTGTACCCCCCTCAACCACGATTTACGCAGTTATCTCCAGGGAATTGGCTATCAAGAATGGAACACTTCCGCCGATACACCCACTGTGATACAGGCGGTGTTACAACGGTTGTCGGGGAGTGAGGATTGGGAAACGCCAGTCTGGGAAGGGAATGATGTAGCGGAGGAGATCAGCAGCTATCAGACTCCGATCAACCCCTTACCGCCTTTACCTGTAGCTGAACCCGAATTACCCAAAGGTCAAGTGCGGTTAGCTTCCGCCTTCTATGTCGAACGAGTTCCCGATGAAACTCAATGTTATCAAGAAATCCTCAAACCGGGAACCTTGATTCGTATTAAAGCACCGCGACAGATGGGAAAAACCTCGTTAATGGCGAGAATTTTGTATCAAGCCAGAGAGCAAGGCTGTCGCACAGTTCCCTTAAGCTTTCAACATGCGGATAAAAGCGTGTTTACCAATCTCAATCAACTCTTACAGTGGTTATGTGCCAAAATTACCCGGAAGCTGCGTTTACCTCATCAAGTTGAGGCATATTGGACGGATACGTTTGGGAGTAAAGATAACTGTACGGCTTATTTCGAGGATGTTTTGTTATCGGAAACCGATGCACCGTTAGTCTTAGGATTAGATGAAGTGGATCGGGTGTTTCAGCATCCCAAAATAACCGATGACTTTTTTGCCCTCTTACGCGCTTGGTATGAAGAAGCTGGGTATGGGGATAGCGATAGTGATTTGTGGGCAAAATTGCGTTTAGTGGTGGTGCATTCAACGGAAGTTTATATTCCATTGGATATCAATCAATCGCCATTTAATGTGGGTTTACCGATTGAATTATCGGAGTTTAGTCGAGAACAAGTTACCGATTTAGCCCAGCGTCATGGACTCAATTGGCAAACTCATCAGGTTGAGCAATTAATGACAATGGTGGGTGGACATCCCTATTTAGTCCGAGTAGCTCTGTATTATATAGCCAGAGGCGAGTTAACCTTAGAGAAATTGGTAGAGATAGCGCCAACCGAAGCCGGAATTTACGGGGATCACCTGCGCCGACATCTATGGAATTTGCAACAGCACCCCGAATTAGCGACAGCTTTTGCTCAGGTGCTAGTGGCGGAGGAACCCGTTGAGTTAGAATCCGTGTTGGCGTTTAAATTACACAGTATGGGATTAGTACAGTTACGGGGAAATGCGACTGTACCCCGCTTTGAATTATATCGCCAATATTTTCGCGATCGCCTACAAAACGTATTTTAAGTCCAATGGCATCCTCCAGTCAGTTTTTTAGGATCACCGAGATCGCGCCCGCTATCAATAGCTTAAAATTGGGATACACGGTATCATTCTGTACGTATTTCTATGAATCTTCCTGTGCAACTCCAGCAAGACGCCAAAAAGTGGGCAAGTCGGCAAGGAATCTCGTTGGAACAGTTCATCCTACAGGCTGTCGCGGAGAAAGTCACTGCCCTCAATCAGCAAAATACTGAAATAACGACCCCAGTCTCACCAGCCGTTCACTCATCAACCTCTCAACATCCAAAAGTCTATCGCAAAGAAGGTATCTTAGTCGTTGAAACCGAACCAATTGACAATCTTGACATCAACGCCTTGATTGACGAAGTGCGAGAAGAACGTATTCGGGAGCAGATGATTTGGTAAAAGTCTTGTTTGACACTTCGGTTTTAGTGGCTGCATTCGTTGTCAGCCATCCACGACATGGGATCTGCTTCCCTCACCTAAAAGCAGCAAAATCTAAGCAAGTTGAAGGTTTTATTTCAACTCACACTCTGGCAGAAACCTATTCTGTCCTTACACGTCTTCCTATTCAGCCGCGTCTTACTCCCGCGCAAGCCCAAAGCATTACTACAGATATTTCACAACATTTGAATATCATTCCCCTATTCTCCGAGGATTATCTTGCTGCGATTTCTCGCATGGCTACTATCAATCTCCCTGGCGGTGGCATTTTCGATGCTCTAATTGCCCAAGCTGCGCTGAAAGCCAAGGTAGATATTCTCCTAACATTAAATCCTAACCACTTTACCCGTCTAGGAGACGCGATCGCAACTCTTGTACAAGTTCGGATGTAGGCATGGCGGGTTAGATGACTTGTACCGATTCTACCTGGGGAGCCTCACGATCGCGCCTACATAGAACAGTTCTACTATTATATAGAGAGACGTTGAGGTGGGAAAATCGTGATGCCAGCGCCAGAAACGAATCAACAGACAGCAATACCTACACCCAACCTCTACGAAACCGATTTTTATGCTTGGACGCAGGAACAAGCGTCGTTACTCCGTCAACAGCAGTGGAGTCAGCTTGATTTGGGCAATCTGATTGAGGAGATTGAATCCTTGGGGAAACAGCAACGCCAGGAATTGCGAAATCGGTTGAAGGTGCTGATTGGACATTTGTTGAAATGGGAGTACCAACCGCAACGCCGGAGTCGGAGTTGGCTGGCGACGATTCGCGTACAGCGCCGTGATACGCTAGAGTTGCTCAAAGACAACCCAAGTCTAAAGCCTTACCTTGAGGATGCACTGGTTTTAGCTTACGAGAACGGTAGAGATCTGGCAATGGGAGAAACTGACTTGCCAGAACAAACCTTTCCCCAGACGTGTCCCTACAGTTTGGCGGAAATTTTAGATGATAAATTTTATCCGGGTGAACCGAGTGAGTTGGTAAATGAATGGGAGGGAGAAAACGAATCATAATAATAATTACTGTAGGTTTTGAAAACACCAGTCAATCCAACAGACCCCTCATTATATAAATATAGCGTTTTCATTTGGGTCGTGAACACAGGAACCTGATAAAAAGGCAATGGGCAATGGGCAATAGGCAATAAGGGAAAGAGATACGGAGTTTTTAAGTAATCTAAGAAAAGTCCTCCTAGGTTTACAACTCATTTACAAATGCTATATATATCAATATAAGAGAGGAATTCTATGATTATAGATAGTGTTGAAATTAAAGGTTTTTGGGGGACGAAAAAAGCATCGGCTATTATTAACCAAATTGAAAGAAAAAGCATTAAATGTTGCTAAATAAACTGTGAAGCTACTTTAGCAAAATTTGGCACGTTGACTTGTTCTATTTTAAACCGACTTCACTAATTTACAGCCGTTTACAAGAGTTGCGATCACACCAGATTGATATAGCTGAAGTGGTGGAATGTGTTGTATAGGTTTTCTGGGCGCAAGCCTTGCGCCCCTACAAGGTTACTAAACGAATATTAGAATGGATTGAAACTCTTATCCAGTCGTCTTTAGACGACTTGAGCTTTTAGCCTTGGGTTTAAACCCAAGGCGGTTTAATTCAAATCCCTAATCTGGTGTCTTCTACCTCTTGCAGCCCCCATGAGTAAAGCCAAACCCATCACCTCCCCCTACAAAGTTGGGGGTCATCTCCCACTCAACGCCCCTAGCTACGTGGTGCGACAGGCGGATACGGAACTCTATCAGGGGTTAAAGGCGGGTGAGTTTTGTTATGTTCTTAATTCCCGCCAGATGGGTAAAACCAGTTTGCGGGTGCGGGTGATGCATAAGCTACAAGGGGAGGGTTTTGCTTGTGCGGCGATTGATTTGACCAAAATCGGTTCCCAGGATATCACGGCGGATCAGTGGTATGCGGGGATGATGAGACGCTTGGTGACGAGTTTTCCGGCGCTGCGGGGGTTTAACTTAAGGGCGTGGTTGCGCGATCGCGAATATCTACCCCCTATCCAACGCTTGAGTGAGTTTATCGAACAAGTGCTGCTGGAGTCTATCCCCCAAAGGGTGGTGATTTTTATTGATGAAATTGATAGTATCCTCAGTTTAAACTTTCGCACTGATGATTTTTTTGCAGTGCTGCGGGCTTGTAATGAATATGATCGGCTGACGTTTGCTTTGTTTGGAGTGGCGACGCCAGCGGATTTAATTCAAGATAAGAAACGGACGCCGTTTAATTTAGGTCGTGCGATTGAATTGCATGGGTTTAAATTAGCGGAAGCTCAACCCTTAGCCGCTGGATTAGCTAATAAATCTAGCCAAGCCCAAAGGATTTTAGCCGCTATTTTAGACTGGACAGGGGGACAACCCTTTCTCACTCAAAAACTCTGTCATTTAATTATCAATAGTGACTCCTCCCCGACTCCTGGAAACGAAGAGGAATGGGTAGCACAGATTGTCCAACAGCGTATCCTGGAAAACTGGGAAGCTACTGATGAACCGCCTCATCTAAAAACCATTCGCGATCGCCTGTTCCGAATTGGACAGCGAAATCGGGGACTCTTGGGGCTTTATCAGCAGATTTTACAACAGGGGGAGGTTCACGCCTGCGATAGTTCTGAACAACGGGAATTATGTTTATCTGGGGTGGCAATTAAGCAGGGGGGAAAACTGCGTGTCTGTAATCGTATCTATGCCGCCATTTTTAATTACAGTTGGGTGAACAAAGCTTTAGCCGATTTGCAGGCTAGCTTTGAGCAAATTGTTACTCAGCAAGAACAAAAACTGCTGTCCATGCTGAGTTTTATGGAAGGCAAGGATTTTGCCGATATTCTCCATGAAATTTTAGGCTCAGTTACCCTAAAAATGGGAGAAGCCTTGAGCGTGGATCGAACAACGATTATCTTTATTGATGATCAGCAAAATCAGATCTGGTCGATTATTGCCCGGAATGAAGGGAAAACCTTTCCCGATATTCAAATCCTTACCAATAAAGAAACAGAAGCCCGATTGACCAACTTTAAGAAATTTAGTGAGATTCCCTTTAACTTTCGCCAAGAGAACCCCAACACCATTCCCGATAAACTCAATCAAGCCAATGGCTATGCGATTTACAATGAATTAGTTTATCCCATCGCCAATCAACAGCAGAATTTGATTGCGGTGATTCAACTAATCAATAAACTGAAACGGTTTAACAATCCCCAAGCGCCTCTATCGGAACGCATTGACCAACAAGGGTTTACCCTTACCGATCAACGCCAGTTAGATGAATATGCGCCAACTATTTTACGCATTTTAGAGCGATGCCAATACTGTTATAAATTAACCCAACGCTTACAAGCGGCTGAAGCCCTCACCGAAGCCACTCATTCTCTGTCTCACAG
This sequence comes from Coleofasciculus sp. D1-CHI-01, assembly GCF_040218875.1. NCBI lineage: Bacteria > Bacillati > Cyanobacteriota > Cyanophyceae > Coleofasciculales > Coleofasciculaceae > Coleofasciculus > Coleofasciculus sp. D1-CHI-01. Next base: position 24,875 of record NZ_JAVJQP010000138.1, on the reverse strand, counting down.
TAGTTTAAATTCCGAAGAAATCCTGGGACGAGTCATGGATGCGGCGAAGAAACTGATGAATGCCGATCGCAGTACCCTCTGGTTATTAGATGCAGATAAGCAGCAGTTGTGGACAAAGATTCCTTTTGAAGATGGATCAGTGCGAGAACTGCGAGTCCATGTTGGGCAAGGATTTGCTGGGAAAGTTGCCCAAACGCAAGAACCGTTAAATATTCCCTTTGATTTGTACGATCATCCTGATTCAACCACCGCCCAAGAAACCGATCAAAAAACAGGTTATCGCACTTGTAGTTTACTCTGTATGCCTGTTTTTAGTCCCGATGGTGAACTACTTGGTGTTACTCAGTTAGTGAATAAGCGCAAACCTGGGGAATTTCCCGATTATAACCCCGCAGATTGGCCCCAAGCGCCAGAATGTTTCCAGGCAAGTTTTGATGCTAATAGTCAAAAATATATGCAGATTTTTAACTCTCAGGCGGGGGTAGCGTTGCAAAATGCTCAGAAGTTTGAGCGAATTAAGCAAAAGGCGGATAGTCACCAGCAAAATGTCGTCAGTCAAACCCTAGCGATGCTGAATACGGTGATGGATAATCAGGGGTTTGATGATATTCTGGATGGTACGTTGCGATCGATTACGTTGAAGACGGGTAAATCTTTATGTGCCGATCGCACGACGATTTTTCTACTCGATGAAGAAAAGAAGGAATTTTGGTCAATTGTTGCTGAAGATGAGGGGAGTGGTTCCCTAGAAATTCGCATGAGTGCGGATAAAGGAATTGTCGGCGAAGTCGCCCGGTTCAAGCAAACGATTAACATTCCTTTTGACTTCTATGATGATCCGCGATCGCAGATGGCAAAGGAACAGGATAAAAGAACCGGATATCGGACGTATACCATGTTAGCAATTCCTCTTTTAAATGACCAAGGGGAGTTAGTCGCCGTTGTTCAGTTACTCAACAAATTAAAGCGGGTGGCTAATCCCACAGCAGCGTTATCGGAACGCATCGATAAACAGGGATTTAGCCGCACCGATGAAGAACGATTTGCCGAAAATGCGCCCTTAATTCAAATGATTCTGGAAAGCTTCCGTTCCTATCATAAAACAGCACGCGGACAACGAGTCGCCGCCGCATTGATGGCAGCAGCCCGTTGTGTTCAAGGTTCTCTAGAGATGGACGATATTTTACAACGAGTGATGGGGGCGGCTAAACAATTATTAAATGCTGATCGTAGTACCTTATGGTTAGTTAACCGTTTAGCGGGAGAATTGTGGACAAAAATTCGCTTTGACGACGGTGAACTCCGAGAATTGCGTATACCAATTGGACAAGGGTATGCGGGTCAAGTGGCGATGACGGGGGAACCGTTGAATATTGCCTTTGATTTGTATGATCATCTTAACTCAGAAACGGCAAAGAAAACGGATCAAAAGACAGGGTATCGTACTTGTAGTTTACTCTGTATGCCTGTCTTTAGTCCCGATGGAGATTTGCTGGGGGTGACGCAATTGGTAAATAAGCGGAAACCGGGCGAGTTTTGGGAATTTGAGACTCTGATGTCATCGGAAACTGTCCCGGAGTATTTCCAAACCAGTTTTGATGACAGTGATCAGAAATACATGCAAATTTTCAATAATCAAGTTGGCGTTATCCTGCAAAATGCCGAACTTTTAGCCGCACTCAAGCGACAGGAAGAAAGTTTGCGCGGTAATGTAAATGGACGGTAGGAAGATTAGGGAGATGGGGAACAATGTAGAGACGTGCCATGGCACGTCTGGAAGATGGGGAAAATGAGAGAACTTTCCTTGTCTGTGTAATCAGTGTCAATAAGCTCTCACCTCCCTACCCCTATCTCTCCAATAAATCCGTGAAATCAGTGTTTTGACAAATGACAAATGACAAATGACAACCTACCACCAAATCAAGCGTCGAGGTGGAAAGCCGGACTCTTCCCACGAGTCTCCGGCTTCTTTCAAAACAGCATCCAAGTCAGCGACGGTAAACTCGTAACCATCAGTAGCCGCCAGTTCCACAAACTCTTCCTTGGTTTTGAGGGCGTCGTATTTAGCTCGCAATTTTTTATCTTTTCCGCCTGCTTCGAGTAAATTGATCACATTGTCTTGAGACATCGTTGCTAACCTCTCTTAGAAACCTGGGTAATACCAATTCGTTAGACATTACACTTGATCTATCCCACCCACCACCTCACCTGACTAAGGGAAGGTTAGGAGGCGTGACTATTCTGCCAAAGAAATAGGATGAGATACCTCAACTGATGAATAGTATCTCAGCCTCTCTTGTGGTTTTTTGTATTTAAACTATCTTTTTGAAACTATTTTTATCTGAGAAATATTGCAATTTATTGCTATAAACTTAAAGTTGTTTACAATCAATTACATTAAGCCAGAGTAATGCAAACAAGCGTCTCAAAAAATAACCGAACCACTACTCAGGCTGAATCAGTTCAAAGTCAGATTCGTCCAGAGACAACATCAGAGGAACGTCATTCGGATTCATTAAATTTTGTTCTAAGCGGACTATCCAACGTCCTGACTCTTCACGACCTTGAATAATCCCCTGAATACCCGCAGCATATTCAGGGCGGATAACCCGAATTAAGGTTCCTACCTTGAGCATTAGCCAAATAGTATCTGCTTTACCTTCCCTAAACATTAGGGACGTTCTGTTATTTTAACCCACTTTTAACCTTTTCTTATACAAAAGAATACATTGGCTGACAGGTCTGTAGATCCCGGTTTTTGTCAAGGTTGCCGGACATAATAGTCAGTTATTGTTCCATCAAAATCAGTCGCAACGGGTCTAAACGGACGTACCAGGGAAAGGGGCGGTCTTTGAGATTCGCCCATTTTTCCTTGTAAACCTCAACTTGTAGGTGGTAGTCTTGGGCGTAAGCCGGAGGCTGATGCAGTCTAATATATAGTGTTGTCCGGTGTTGCGTCTCACTGGTCATCACCAGCCAGCAGGGAAAAGTATTCTCTCCATCGGGATGCTGGGGAAAGGTGAAGTGGTGGGCGCGAATTCCCACATACGTTAATTTGTTAGGAATTGGTTCAACCACCTGAAGCGTACAGCCCCAGTCTAGCGCCTCAATTGTTTGGGGTTCAATCATCCGGGCGGTGGAAAAGTTTTTACATTCAGTAACCTGGGCGACTTCAAAGCTAGGAGGACGTTCAAAAATAGTCTCTTTGGTATCATTAGCAATCACTTTTCCCTGGGAAAGAATCAGCAAATCCTGGCAAATTCGATACGCTTCTTCTAACTTATGAGTCACAAATAGGGTGACACCTTCATAGGTAGCAAGCGTTTCACTGAGTAGCTTTTCAATTCGACTGCGTAAATAGGTATCCAAGGCGGAAAGGGGTTCATCTAAGAGTAGGGCTTCTGGATGAATCACTAACGCCCTCGCTAAAGCCACTCGCTGTTGCTGTCCGCCGGAAATTTGCTCAGGGTAGCGGTTTTCTAAGCCTTGTAACTGCATCATCTCCATATATTGGGAAATGCGCTGTCTGCGTTCCAATTTAGGTAAATTTTGTAGCCCAAAGCCAATATTTTGGACAATGGTTAAATGGGGAAACAGGGCATAATTTTGAAACACAAAACCAATCCGGCGTTGGCGACTGGGAATATTAATCCCACGTTTTGAATCAAACAAAACTCGTCCATTGAGAACAATGCGTCCCTGGTTGGGTGAGTCCAATCCCGCAATGCAGCGCAGTGTCATACTTTTACCGGAACCGGATGTGCCTAAGAGTCCTAAAGGTTGTCCATTGGCTTCTAATTGGGCGTCTAAGGTAAATCCAGGTAATTGCTTTTTTAGGTTAACAAAAAGTCCTTTATTGCCATATCCGATCCCTCTGTAGTCCGTCCTTTTATATCTCCCTCTTGTCCCCCTTTTTAGATCCCCCTCCTGTCCCCCTTCAAAAGGGGGAAGCCAAGAGAACCAATGCGCGATCGCGTGCCATTTGGCGGAGTGCTGTGTTCCTGACCAGTAGTTGATTGCGGCGATTACCAAGAGTGCGATCGCCACCATCAGCAGCACCCAGTTTAATGCCTCTCCCATCTTACCTGCTTCTGCGGCAAAGAAGATCGCGATCGGCATGGTTTGAGTTTTGCCGGGAATACTACCTGCTAACATTAATGTGGCACCAAATTCTCCTAAAGCCCTGGCAAACGCTAAAATCGTTCCCGAAACCACACCAGGTAATGCCAACGGTAATAGAATCTGCCAAAAAATTCGCCATTCTGATGCCCCTAATGTCCGAGCGCAATGAATCAAATCCTTGTCAATTTGTTCAAAGGCACTCAATACCGTTTTATACATTAAAGGAAACGCCACAACTGTAGCCGCGATTACCGTTGCTGACCAGGAAAATATTATAGTAATTCCCAGGTGCTTTAACAATTGTCCCACAGGACTATTTCTACCCAAAAGCAGCAGTAGGAGAAAACCGATAACTGTTGGTGGTAGTACCAGGGGGAGAGTAAAAAAACCATCAATTAATCCTTTGGCTTTACCGCGATAGCCATACATCCATCGGGCGGCGATGATTCCCACTAAGAAAGCGAAGATTGTAGCGACAAATGCGGTTTTTAAAGAAATCCACAGCGGAGATAAATCTGAATATGGCATTCTATTCGTCCAGTAATCGAATTATGGCGAGAAGGTTGGGGGATAGTTCGATTGATAATATCTCAGCTTTTCCTAGGGTTTTCTGTAGTTTAACTATCTTTTTTATATATTAGGTTCGTAGTAGGGAACCTTAGCCTATAAACCTAACCTATAAACTCGCCTCGATTAAACGGTAGAATTATTTTTTTAACGCTCCAGGTAGCAGAGGTAAGCGCAGAGGTACGCAGAGGGAGTTGGCGGTTGGGGAAGGACATTTACAATAGTAGGGTGCGTTAGTGAAACGTAACGCACCATTGCTCAGTTTGATAGGTATTTTAATCCTTTCAATTGTTGATCGCTAGCCAAGCTAAAACCATACTCTTCAAACACAGCTTTAGCGGGTTCAGTAGAGAGAAACTGCACAAATGCTTTCGCTGAATCCGGATATTTACTCTCTTTTAATACCGCAACTGGATAAATAATTGGTGCGTGAGACGTTTCTGATGCCGTGGCGACAACTTTGACATTATCTGATACGTTAGCATCCGTGGCATAGACTAATCCTGCCTCAACGTTTCCGGTTTCTACATAAGAGAGGACTTGGCGCACATCTTTGGCGAAAACCAGTTTATCTTGGATGGGTTTATATAAATTTAGTGAAGTTAGGACTTCTTTCCCATATTGTCCAGCGGGTACACTTTCGGGATCGCCAATTGCCACTTTGCTCACTTTATCAGTCGTTAATCCTTTGAAATTAGAAATATCGGTTTTGTCCTTTGGCGTGACTAGAACAATTGAGTTTTTCAATAAGTCTTTGCGTGTATCCGTTAGCAGTAAGTCTTTTTCTTGCAAAGCGTTCATCTGTTTTGGCGCGGCGGACAGAAAAACATCTACAGGCGCTCCCTGTTCGATTTGCTGTTGCAAAGAACCGGAAGACCCAAAGTTATAGGTAATGATAACGTTAGCTTGTTCTTGAGTATACAACGGCGCGATCGCTTTCATAGCATCCTGTAGACTAGCTGCTGCTGATACCGTAATTTCTACCGATTCGGGTGACGTGGCGGAAGGGTTCGGAGGTGTCCCTTGAGAACAACCCACAACGATTAGGAATGTCGCAACCATCCATGCCATTGAGAAAACACGTCGTTTTTTCATTTCCCTGTTGCCTCAGCTAATGACTGACAGAAGGTGTTGATAGGAGCAGGTCTGGGCGGGTTTTGTAGAAACATTATCATCAATAAATCAAAGCAAGTCCCTAAACCCGCCCCTACAAACCATTTCTACCTGGATATCAGCAGGCTTTGCATAATAGGGAGCCGTTAACACTAACCCATCTACGCCCGTTGCCGCATAATTGGCAATATTAGCGTCATTAATCCCGCCAGCCGCCAGAGTAATCAGCGTTGGATTCATGGACTTAATCTGGGGAATTGCCTCCGCTAATGTCTCGGCGTTTACTTTGTCAAATTGAATCCCATCGATTCCTGAAGCGGCTAGGTTAAAGGCGGTAGCCATATCTTTAACTTCAACAATGACTTTCTTTTCCTTAACCTGGCGCTTAATTACGGGTAGTTGCTGAATGAGGGAGTCAATTCCGCCCAGGAAGTTGAGATGCTGTTGGAAGATTAAAACGGTTTCTGAGACTCCTAGTCGATGAGGATATGCCCCACCCGCTAAGATGGCTTTCACGGCGATGGGTTTGGTTCCTGGGATGACTTTGCGAGTGGTATAAAGCATTACATTTTGATTCGCCGCTTGTGCTATTTGCACTAGATTGTAGGTTTTGGTGGCGACTCCACAGGCATATTCCAGTAAATTCTGGGCAGGTTTCCAGGCAAGATGTAAGGCGGCGGCGTTTCCGGTTGCACTGAGAAAGGTAACACCTGCATCCAAGATTTCACCTGTTGCCAAGATTGTTGTCACCTCTGCCCCAGTTTGGCGTAAGATACTGGCGGCTTCTTCGGTGCAGGCTAGAACGGTTTTGGCGCGAGTGGTAAAGCGGATTGTCCCCATGCGATCGCCAATCCCTAACACCTGGGTGGTTAAATCAAAATAGGGAACGTCTTCTTGGATTAACTGTTCGATAAACTGCTGTGAGATAAAAACCATTACCTATGTCGCATTTTTGCCTTCGGTCTTCTGACTAGGCTATATCAGTTCTGCGAGGGTAAAAGTGAGTAAAATAATACAATTTACTGTTTTCATCAAAATATTCAGCAAAATCAGAAAATTCAGTGATTTTTGGTATTATTAGCTGGTGAACCAATGACTAAAGCAGGGATTGAACTATGGAAATTAGCGCTCGCAATACCTTTAAAGGAATAGTAAAAAAGGTTGTACCTGGCTCTGTGAACAGTGAAGTGACCCTAGAAGTTGCTCCTGGGGTGGAAATGACGGCAATTATCACCAAGTCTTCTGCGGAACGACTTGGTCTCGCCGAGGGTAAGGAAGCGTATGCTGTTGTTAAAGCGACAGATGTCATGGTGGCAACAGATTAAAGGGTGCGTGCTTAAACATTGGGTTGTTCAAAATCCTCAGTTTTCACCAGTCAACAGCAGCCCGGAATCGTAGGGGCGCACAGACGTGCGCCCTGACTTAATTAGGATAGGACTTTTCTCATCTAACAAAAATTGTCAGCCAAGCGGGAATCCTGATAAAAATGTTTTCAAAACTACTGATACCGCCGTCTTGCTCGCCTTGCCAAGGCTTGCTGCAATTTTTCTTCCAGTTCCTGGATTCTAGTTTCATGACGATTGAGTTCTTGCTGTTGCAGCAGCAGAGATAGTTTCAAATCTTCCCAGCTTTGGGTGTACGTTGTCCATTGTTTTTCCAGATAGGTAAAGGCTTGGAGAATGTTAACAATCGGTCCGGCTGTCGTCGAATAAACTTGACAAACTTGTCTATCTGAAGTGACCTCAATTAAGACCAGCATACCTTTATTAATGTGCTTGACTTGGGTGGCTATAACTACTTCATCTTGAACCGTGCGCCAAATTTGTCGGCTTCTTTCTTGGCAATAGGCTTGCAGTTTAAGTACTGTTGCTCGACTGCCAATCCAGTAATGATGCTTTTGGACTTCTGCTAAATACAGCATAATGCGATACCTTTAATGTGGTCAAGAAAACTATTGCGTAGATGCATTAGCTATGGCATTTTATGAAATGCACTCCATCCCTCCTGGATGGATGAAAAGCTTGCACTTATAGCGAGACGAAAAGCACTACTGTTTCCCTTATCACCCCCTCACCCCAATACTTATTCAGCAAGCCCTAATTAACTGTAGGGTGGGTTAGGCGGTAACTCCATAAAGAGGAATAACTATTTAATCAGATATCCGCCGTAACCCACCAATAATAAGGAAAAAGAAAAACGGTGCGTTACGCTTTGCTAACGCACCCTACAATTTGCGGTGATAAATGCCAGCGTTTATGGCAAAGACAGCGCAACTACAAACGGTTTAACCACAACCTAAGCCACTCCCGGTACATTCGCCAACTTTACCCGCCGCTACTTGCCGTTTGCCTTTCAGCTTTGACAAATCACTTCCTTCATAAACGGCTTGCAATCCCGTCTCAATAAAACCGCTCATTTCCACCGGAAGCACACCACACTTGGTCAAAATTTCTTTCGGGTTATCGCCAATACTGCTGGCTAAAATTGCCCGACAATCTTTCAGCATATTTGCAACTTTTTGCCACCGTTCAAAACCACTTCCACGGTCAGGGGCGAGGCGTTCTTCCACTAAGGTAAAGCCTTGATCTGTTTTCTGCCAAATCTGAAACTGATCCACTTGACCTAAATGCTGATTCACTAGAATTCCTTCAACGGTGGCTACAGCGACATAAGGGCGTTCTTTTTCTTCAATGGGAATCACTTTCTTAGAACAAGCAATCAAACACCCGTGGAATTCCTCGGACTGATCTGCGCCTAAAAGTCCCACAGCATCCGCCCGACAGCGTGTGCAATGGCGCATTTGCGGTAAATATTCCTCGCATTCTTTGCGGATTTTCGCCATCGTAATCCCATCGGGTTCAGTCAATCCCTCAAATGGCGTTTCGGCGGTGGGATACATCGCCATCGCATTAAATAAATCTGCCCCAAGTTCTGCCATAGTTTTGGCAACTTCAACCACATGATGGTCATTAATTCCGGGCATGACGATGCAGTTTATTTTTACTGTAATCCCGGCAGCTTTCAGTCCTTTTACGGCTTCTAATTGGCGTTCTAAGAGTAACTTAGCGCCTTTTAATCCCTGATAAACTGACTTTTCATGGCGGACCCAACGGTACACTTTGCGGGTAATTTCTGGGTCGATCGCGTTGATGGTAACGGTAACGTGACTGACGCCAATTTCGGCAATTTCGTCGATATATTCGGGTTGGAGATTTAAGCCATTGGTCGCCAAGCAGAGGATTAAGTCGGGAAACTTTTCCCGCAGCAGCCGCATTGTACCTAAGGTTTCCTCTGGATTGGCAAAGGGATCACCGGGACCCGCAATTCCAGCAACACTGATTCTCGGTTCTTTTTCTAATACCTTTTCCATGTAAACAGCGGCTTGGGCGGGAGAAAGAATGGTACTGGTTACACCGGGTCTACTTTCGTTGACGCAATCATATTTGCGATTGCAATAATTACATTGGATATTGCATTTGGGTGCTACAGGTAAATGGACTCGTCCGAACTGTCCTTTTACCTTGACATTAAAACAAGGGTGATTTTCTAAGTTAACTGTAGCTGTCATAGTTTTCTCTCCTGAAGTGATGAGTTTAATTTGCGGAAACTTATCAAGACTAAGTTAGTGACGAATGATTACTTGTGAACAAATGACAAATGACTAATGACAAATGACAAAATCAAAGATAGCCATACCCCACCGGTGAATCAGCTTGCTTCTTCTCGATAATGGCATTCACAATCCGATCTAACAGGTTCTGAGTGCCGCGATACCCCAGATGTAGCATCCGCTGTCCGCCAAAGCGATCGTGAATGGGGAAGCCTACGCGGATTAGGGGAATTTGCTGTTTTTTAGTCAGGGAATATCCTTTGCTGGTTCCAATCAACATATCGGGGTCTAGATTTTCGATTTGTTCAGAAATTTCATAGAAATCAAATCCTTCTTTAACGATTGGCGGTTCGGTGACAATATCCGACGTAACCGCGTTAATTGCGTCCTGAAACTGTCCACTATTTCCTCCTGATGCACATAAGACGATCTTCATGCCAATTTCGGCTAAAAATGCCGTTAATCCGACACATAAATCTTCTTCTCCATAAACAACTACCCGCTTACCAAACAGATATTTATGGGAATCAACATAGGCATCCACTAACCGTCCCCGTTCCAATTCATGTTTTCTCGGTGTCGCACAACCAGACACCTCTTCTAGGGCTTCAAAGAAGCGATCGCACTCTCGCAACCCAATCGGCATACCCAAGGCGTACAGGGGAACACCGTTGCGTTTAGCCAGAAGTTGACCCCCAGAATTACCTGTGCGTTGCAACACTTGACCGAACTCAATCGTGGCGTCAGAATGTCCCATACGTTGAATCGCTGCAATTGGCGTTCCCCCTTCCGGAATCTTGTCATAGTCCATTTGGGCGGGGGCGTCTAAGGTTTCGGAGATATCCGGTAGGATAATTCCTGGACAATTAAAATCGTCGAGAACTTCTTTTAAATAACGGATATCGGCGGGAGACACTAATCCCGGTAAAAGATTAACTTTGGACGTGGTGAGTGTGTAGGGGCGGGTTTCACTACTATCCTTTTCTGTTTGCCCAGATGTGACTAAACCCGCCCCGACTCCTGGGGATTGGGAAGACGTTTTGGGTTCGACTGTTTCCGATTCAATTACTAACTGATCAATCACTGCCCGCACTGTTGCATGGAAGCCTTCCATATGCGTCCCACTATAACTGGGGGTGGAGACATTTAACAAGGTTGGCAATTCCTTATCGCCAAATTCTTCCTTAAACTCCCTCAACAAGCCACTAACATTATCACCAATGGTTTCAGTTAAGCAAGTGGTAGCAATTCCCACAACTTTCGCGCCATATTTATCCATGACATTGAGGATACCTTTTTTCAGGTTAGCGCCTCCGCCATAAACGGCGTGTTTTTCACTCAAGGAAGATGAGGCGATGTCAATGGGTTCGCGAAAGTGACTAATGATATAACGCCTCATGTAGGTGGCGCAGCCTTGTGATCCATGGAGAAAGGGCACGGTTCCTTCAATTCCACGAAAGGCAATACAAGCGCCCAGAGGTTTACACAGTTTACAGGCGTTGGTTGTGGAAACGTAAGCTTCAGTTTTTTGCTTAATTTTGAGTTTCTTAGACATGGTTTTATCGGTGGCAGCGAATTCGGTAATGGTTTATCATTTCAATCCTGGAATAATGGTGCGTTACGCTACCCTTTGGGAACACGGCGCGAATGCTAACACACCCGACAACTTAAGTTTGAGGAATAACGGTGCGTTACACTTCGCTAACACACCCGACAACTTGAGGCACTAAAGTGCCTACTACGAACTACTACGAACAACCCGTTTTAACGGGTTTAAGCTTTTAGCCGGAACTTGAGTTCAAGGCTTTATTTTTACGCGGCACGAATCTCCAGACGGGAGACATAACGGTGCTATGCACTTCTTTGGCAAAATTAACCATTCCCAGAAACCCTTCTAACGCTTCCTTGCGTTCATGATTGTGGTCGCAAAATCCAAGTCCTAATTTATAGGCAATGGGTCGTTCTTTCACGCCGCCGACAAAGATATCAACATCTTTTTCTTTTAAAAAGGCTGAGAGTTCTAAGGGGTTAGAATCATCCACAATAATTGTGCCTTCATCGGTAACTTCGTGGAGTTCTCGATAATCTTCACTGGTTCCCGTTTGCGAACCCACCATCACCACATCCATGCCGATAAGTCGGAAGGCTTTCACTAAGGAAAAGGCTTTGAACGCACCGCCCACATAAATTGCCGCTTTTTTACCTTGCAAGTCTTTGCGGTACTCTTGCAGTTTAGTATATAACAGGGTTAATTCTTCCCGCACTAAGTCTTGAGCGCGTTTAAGAATTTCTGGGTCATCCTCGAAGAATCGGGCAACTTTATACAAGGCTTCCGCCATGTCTTCGACGCCAAAGTAGGACACTCGTAGAAACGGAGTTCCATACTTTTCCTTCATCATCTTGGCTAAGTCCATTGTCGCCCCAGAACACTGAACCACGTTCAATGCAGCGCCGTGCGATCGCGCGATATCTCCTACTCTACCATCGCCTGTGATATTGGCAACAACCTGGACACCCATGCGTTCAAAATATTCGCGGATAATCCAAATTTCCCCAGCTAAATTAAAATCACCCAGGATATTAATACTGCGGGGAGAAATTCCGGTAGTATCCCCTGTCCCGACTAAGCGGAACATCGCCGTACAAGCGGCATTATAGCCCGCCCGTTTGTTGCCCTTAAATCCTTCTGATTTAACCGGGATTACGGGGATGTTTTTTTCTTGGCTAACTCGCCGACATATCGCTTCTAAATCATCGCCAATAATGCCCACTATACAGGTGGAATAAACGAACGCCGCATTGGGGTGATGTCGGTCAATCAGTTCCGTTAGCGCCTGATACAGTTTCTTTTCACCACCAAAGATAACATCCCGTTCTTGTAAGTCCGTGGAAAAACTCAACCGATGCAATTCTGGACCCGATGAAAGCGCCCCGCGAATATCCCAGGTATACGCCGCACAGCCGATTGGTCCATGGACTAAATGAACCGCATCAGCGATGGGGTATAAAACAACGCGAGAACCGCAAAAGACGCAAGCCCGTTGGCTAACTGCACCCGCAAGACTATCTTTGTTACATTCCAGGTCAAATGGTTGTTTCCCCTTGCGGTGAATTTGCTTTTCACGTTCTTGAAAAATAACAGGTTCCATATTGTCAGGCTCACAAACTTCAAAAGGCAAAGACTTAAAAAATAGACTGGGTGTAGGATGTTGGATTTAACGGTTCGCTGTAGCAATCGCCGCCAATTTTACCGTTAGTTTTATGTAGGGGCGACCCGCTGGCATTAAGTAAAAACTGTATTTACTCAATTGACTCGGGTCGCCCTTTACTATCTGAGATTTAACTAACTAACAAACAGATAATCCTTAGCAGGTTTGCCGTCTTCTAAGGCGTCGAGGATTTCGTCAATGGCTTCTTCGTCAACATTGCCGTACCAATAATTGTCTGGATAAACCATCATCACGGGTCCATTGTTGCACAGATTCATGCATCCCGTTGAGGAAACCAGAGCGTCTAAACCGCGATCGGTGATTTCTGATTCGAGATACTGAATTAACGTTGTAGAATTTTTTTTCTGACAAACTCCTTTCGCGTTGCCATTGACTCGGAAGCTGGAACAAACGAAGATATGATGTTCAGGTTTCTGCATGATAAACCCCCTTAAAAAGGATGAAAAATTAAGGATGATTTTTGAGTTGTTCAGGACTAACTCAAACCTTGGATTGGGGCGGGTTTAGTTACATTAGGCTGACAACAAATTATCCGAATTAACCCGCCCCTAAAGCGTTCTAGCGAACCAATTCAAACAGCTCATCGGGAGCATCCCGGTCGAGGCGTTCGAGTAAGGTGTTGCAAATATTAGATAGCAGGTAGATACCACCCCAGTAACAAGCTGTGGGGAAGTAGCTGTGACCGACGCGGTCTAAAATGGGGAAACCGAAGCGCACGATCGGAATATCTTCATCACGACCGATATACTTGCCGTATTCATTGCCTAACAGCAAATCGACTGGCTCATTCTTAATCAGTTGATGCAGGTAGAATAAGTCTGCATTAGCCGCAACAACGGCATCGGGAACGGTATCCTTGAGGATATCTTTGACCCGTTCTTCAAAGCGCTTCCCAACCGGGCTACCCGTAATCACGTAAACCGGTAACATGCCGCAGTCTACGAGGAACTCAGTCGCAGAGATTACCTGGTCAGGGTCACCGTATACCGCAACCCGCTTGCGATACAGATACTGCTGCATATCCGTCATCACATCAACCAACCGTCCCCGGTCATCATTGAGGGATTCTGGTGGTGTGACATCACTGAATTCGATTAGGGCTTGGACAAAACGGTCAGTGGCGCGAAGACCAATGGGTAAGTCCAGAACACGAGACGGAACTTGGCACTTGTTTTGTAGGGCTGTCGCGGCAGCTTCCGAGGTAAAATTACCCAAGGCTAAAGTGGCAGTGCTATTCCCGGTGTCGATTAAATCGGGAATCGGTGTCCCGCCTTTCGGGTACATCTGAAAATCACCGGTTTTCGGTGTATCCACTACATCCGCAGTATCCGGGAAAACAATCGCGTTAATCCCCATTTGGGTCACCAACTGCTTAACCGCCCGCACATCGGAGGGTTCGACGTAGCCTGGAATAATGTTGAGCTTATGATTCGGCGTATCGGTTTTTGCCGATAAATAAGTCACCATCGCCTTAGTCATATTCGACCAGCCGGTGACATGAGACCCGACATAGCTGGGAGTATTGGCGTGAATGACGTATTTGCCTTCGGGAACTGCCCCAGATTCACGGGACTGGCGGATAAATGTGGGTAAATCATCGCCAATGGTTTCCGATAAGCAAGTGGTACTCACCGCCACCATATCCGGGTTGTAGACGCTAAAAATAGTGGTCAGAGCTTGCTTGAGGTTTGCACCACCGCCGAACACAGAGGAACCCTCAGTAAAGGCGCTGGTTGCAGCCATTATAGGTTCTCTGTAATGGCGGGTCAGGTGAGACTTGTGGAATGAACAGCAGCCTTGGGAGCCGTGGGAGTTCGGCAAGCAGCCGTGAATCCCTAATGCGGCGTACATTGCACCAATCGGCTGACAGGTTTTAGCCGGATTGATTCGTAGCGCCTTGCGTTCAACGATTTCTTTAGGGGTTGCTTCTAACATGATTCTGGTTCTCCTTTGTGGGTTTAAGTATGTAGGGGCGGGTTTCACCATTAACGTTGCTTGTTCAACCCAGATGTGACTAAACCCGCCCTGCTCGCAAGAATTAACGGATAACTTTTTTGCTCTCAGACGCGCCATGGCGCGTCTCTACATTGGCTAGTTCTGCCAGGGGGCTTTAACCAACTTCCAAGTGGGGTTATTAATCCGCATATCGATATCTTTGGCGAAATTAACCGCACCTTGGAATCCGGCAAACGGACCGCCGTAGTCGTAGTTGTGAAGTTGCTTACAAGGAACGCCAAACTTCTCAATCACATACTTGTCCTTAATCCCGGAACCGACGATATCGGGCTTGAGGCGCTTAATCAGAGTTTCTAGCTCATGATGGGAGATGTCATCAATCATCAAGGTGTCTTCACCCATCTCCGAAATCATGCCCTCGTACCGATTCAGGAACCCTTCTTCTTTAAGCTGCTCCACCCATGCTGGGTCAGCCGTCAATTTGTAGCGTTCGGGGTCTTTTTCGACATGCAACTCTTCGACGTTGCGGGAGTCGGCGTCTACTTTCAACGGTAGAACTTGACGACCTTCGTAGTCATCCCGGTGGGCGAACTCATAACCAGCAGCAATGGTTTTGATGCCTAAGTCTGCAAACAAGTCTTGGTAATGGTGAGCGCGAGAACCACCCACAAACAGAATCGCACTCTTGCCTTCTAACCGTTCCCGAATCGGGGCAATTTCCGCTTCTGCGGCAGCCACCTCTTCGGCAATCACCTCTTCAATCCGCTGGGTGAGTGCCTCATCATTAAAGAATCGGGCAACCTTACGCAAGGACTTGGCAAAAGCTTGAACGCCGATGAAGCTGACCTTTGTCCAGGGCACCCCAAACTTGGTTTCCATCATCTCCGCCATGTAGTTAATTGAGCGGTGACACATGACCAAGTTCAATTGAGCCAAATGCGCTTTGGTGGCGGCATCGTAGTTGCCATCACCACTGAATGTAGCAATCACATTAATGCCACACTTCTCAAACACCCGCTCAATTTCATAGGAATCGCCGCCGATGTTGTACTCACCCAAAAGGTTGACGGTGAAGCCTTCAATTTCTTCGTCTTCTGCTTCGCCTTCACCAACCCAATTTTTAAAGAAGCCATTGTTGGCGATATGGTGACCCGCAGACTGGGAAACGCCTTTATATCCTTCGCAGTTAAATGCAACAACCGAAATGCCCAACTTTTCTGTCATCTCTTTGGCAACGGTTTGAATATCGTCACCAATTAACCCCACAGGACAGGTGGCTGTGATGGTAATTGCATTGGGCTTGAAGATGTCATAGCCTTCCTGAACTGCCTGACGCAGCTTTTTCACACCGCCGAAGACAATATCAGAGTCCTGCATATCAGTAGTGACGCAGTAGCTCATGTAATTCTTGCCATCTTCACGAGTCCGATACTGATTACGCCGTGTCATCCAGGTGTAGTAAGAACAGCCCACTGGTCCGTGAACAATGTGAAGTACATCACCAAAGGGACCAACAACCACCCCTTTACAGCCAGCAAAGGCACAGTGTCTGGTGTTGAGAATGCCAGGAACTGTTCGCACATTCGCCTGAATTTCCTGTCCTTCGACGGACGGGTCCCGCATCACGATATGCTTTGCCCGTTTTCTGGCAACCTTGGTTGGGTAGGGGGCTACCATCTCTTTGGTAACCTCTTTCGGGTCTACTTCATACGTCGCCTTTTCTAATTTCAAGGTATCTGAATCATGAGGACTCATAATCTTTTTCTCCTGTCTTAATTACTTTCCTAGAAGGGCGGATTTAGTCAAGTTATCGATGTGTACCAAACCGTTATCTGTAAAACCCACCCCTACATTTCACTGGGAAACCTTAACCCGCCATTTCATCAATCGCGACTGCTCCAGTTTCTCCGCTGCTAACACGGACACTATCCTCAACGGGCAGAACAAAGATTTTTCCATCTCCTGGGTTGCTGGTCTGATTGGCTTGAATCAGGGCATCAACCACTTGCTCAACGTTGTCATCGGGAACCACCAAACTGAGCATACGTTTAGGGATTAAACGGTGTCCTTGAGCCAGGAGGGGCAGTAAATCACTGCTATCTTGGGGATTTTCATTAATTGCTTTCGCTAACTGAAAGTCCACGGCTTGCCTGCCTCGACCGACTACTTTCACCGCTGTCACGGACGGAAAACCAGCTTTGCTTAATGCTGCTTTCGTCTGGTTGATTTTGTTCATCCTGATGACAGCCAGAACTTCTTTCATAACCTTCAACACTGAGATTTACTCTCGTGCCTCCTAACATAAACTGGGGAGTTCTCTTGTAGAAACCGTTATTAACGATTTCTACAAGAACAACGGATACAAAATGGGTCTCATGTTTAGCGCGTAGCCAGCGCAGGTTCTTTCTTACTCGAATCGGCTTTGCCGGAGCTGATGGTGTAGACTTCTTCTACAGGACTGACAAATATCTTGCCATCACCGGCTGCTCCTTCTGTTCCCGTGCGAGCGCTACCGAGAATTGCCCGAATCACAAACTCTTTTTCAGTATCGGGGACGACTACCATTAACAACTCTTTCGGCAGTTCATCATAAAGCACATTACCAATTTTCAATCCCCGTTGTTTGCCTCGACCAAAGACATCAACTTTGGTAACGGCTGGATAACCAGCGTCCAAGAGCGCTTTCATAACGTCGTCGCTCTTTTCCGGTCGAATAATCGCTCTCACCATGATAGTCATGGGATGTTGCCTCCAAACAATTGTGCTTGTATTTCAGCGGTGGAAGGTATGGAACGTTTTCTAACCTTCCACCTGCAACACACTGCATCTTTCACTGCATCTTTAGCCGTACAAACCGAATTTAACAAGTAGTTGTTCCAACTCGTCATTCTTCATTGGTGTGGGAACGACATGATTGGTATTCTCATCAATCGCTTTAGCTAAGCTGCGATAATGAACGGCTTGCTCACAATCGGAGTCATATTCAATCACCGTCTTGCGGTTCAATTCTGCCCGTTGAACCATATTGTCGCGAGGCAAGAAATAGATCATCTGAGTGCCGAGGGCTTCAGCCAATGCTTCGATAAGTTCAGCTTCCAGATCAACCTTACGGCTGTTGCAAATCAAACCGCCTAGACGAACACCGCCAGATTCAGCGTATTTTTGAATGCCTCGGCAGATGTTATTAGCGGCATACATTGCCATCATTTCGCCAGAGGTAACGATGTAAATTTCTTGGGCTTTACCTTCCCGAATTGGCATGGCGAAACCGCCGCAAACCACGTCACCTAGTACGTCGTAGAACGCATAATCAAGACCTTCACTCTCGTCATAGGCACCGAGTTGTTCGAGCATACTAATTGAGGTGATAATGCCTCGACCTGCACAGCCGACACCAGGTTCCGGACCACCGGATTCTACGCAGAGGGTTTTGCCATAGCCTTCTTTACGAATTTCTTCGAGATCGACGTCGTCGCCTTCTTCACGTAAAGTATCTAACACACTCTTTTGGTGCAAACCACCGAGCAATAAGCGTGTAGAATCTGCTTTGGGGTCACAACCCACGATCATGACTTTGCGACCGAGTTCGACAAGTCCAGCCACTGTATTTTGTGTGGTTGTGGATTTACCGATTCCACCTTTACCGTAAATAGCAATCTTCCTCATTTCAGACCTCCATTAGTATCAATTATTTGAGGTTGCATCATTAACGTTTTATTGAAGCTGATTCAGATAATTTGTATCTATTCAACCATCCGAAAGCTTCAAGTTAATCAAGAAAGCAGTGAGCGTTTATCCTGGTAACGTTTTTTGTTTTCCTGATGATTTAATAATAGAAATTAAATTCGGTCATGAAAGTGTATTTCGCTACAAAAGCAGAAGTTTATTGATTTAGTTTTTATTCAGTATTTTGCCGTTTGTAACAAACATCTGGTCTTCCTATATAAACCATAAATTAATTGCTTGGTTACCTTTGTTCAAGTCTTTATTTATTGTTAAATAGTGACAATTAACACTGTTTTTAATTCAGATTCATTAATGTAAATTTTACTTGTTTGTAGAATGAATTTAACCTGTTATCGGTCCAAAAAAAATACCCTTGGCGATTTACCAAGGGTTATCTATACAACGGAGTTACGTTAAAACTTGTTCAATCAGAAACTAAAGTCAAAATTTGCACATTAAAGTTAAACCACGGCTTCAACAATAAGATTAGGAGAGACTCGTTCTTGCAGCCGCTTTTCGATCGCCATCTTCAGGGTAATCATCACGCTGGGACAGCCATCACACGATCCTTTGAGAATCACCTTGACGCGATCGCCCTCTACGTCATGCAACTCCACATCGCCGCCATCATAGGCTAATGTGGGACGCACTTCCTGTTCAAGAACCTGCTGAATCAAGGTAATTTTTTGTAAGTTGGTTAGCTTGGTAGCCGATGGCGTTCCCCCCTGGCTTTCCTTGATCGGGGAAGTCGATGGAGTTGTTGTAGCGATGGCGGGTTGAGGAATCGGTGCGGACAACGACGCGGCGGTGTTTAATTTATCCTGTTCTTGAGTAACATCGATCACCAGATCATCGATATCTGCCAAACAAGAGCCACACCCCCCACCAGCTTTAATGTAGTTGGTGACTTCTTCGGCGGTAGTGAGATGATTTTCCCGAATCAGTCGCTTAATCTTAGCGGAACTAACCCCAAAGCAACTACACACCAGGGGACTTTCATCCTCTTCCTCCGGTCTAACCGGAACTCCTTTATAATCAGAAATCGCCGCTTCCAGGGCTTCTTGACCCATAACCGAACAGTGGATCTTCTCTTGAGGTAAGCCGCCCAAATAGCTAGCAATCTCACGATTCGTCAGTCGCAACGCATCATCAACCGTCATCCCCTTAATCAGATCCGTCAGCGCCGAGGAAGACGCGATCGCACTCGCACAGCCAAAGGTTTGAAAACGGGCGTCTAAGATAATATCGGTTTTGGTATCAATCCTCAGATACAAGCGCAACGCATCGCCACAAACGATACTGCCAATTTCGCCAACCGCGATCGTTTCCGTCGGATCACAATCTTGAGTTGCGATCGCGCCCATATTGTGAGGATTATGAAACAAATCCATTACCTTGTCAGTGTAGTCCCACATCGCTTATTCTCCCGTTATTTGTCATTCGTCATTCGTCATTCGTCATTCGTCATTTGTCATTTGTCATTCGTCATTCGTCATTCGTCATTCGTCATTACGTAAAGTCGGGGCGGGTTTAATTACATCTAGGTGTAACCGAAAAGATAGTAGTGAAACCCGCCCCTACACAATCTCCCCCTGCACCCCTGCTCATTGCGCCGTCATAACCCCTCTACCCTGTTGTTCCCTGGCTGTTTGCAGCCAACCCTGTTCTTCGTCGGCTTCATTCTTGAAGGGGGAAATCGTTCGCAAACGTTCTACAATTGGTGGCATCACTTCCAACACCCGATCAATTTCGGCTGAGGTGGTATACCGGGACAAACTAAACCGAATTGAGCCATGGAGAAGGGTGTAAGGTAATCCCATCGCCCGCAGCACATGAGACGGTTCTAATGAGCCAGAGGTGCAAGCCGAACCCGACGAGGCGCAAATCCCAAAGCGATCCAGGGAAAGCAAAATGGCTTCACCTTCGATATACTTAAACCCAATATTCGTCGTATTCGGTAACCGCATCGATGGATGACCATTAAGCTGACAATCGGAAATCCGACTCAGTAATCCTTGTTCCAAGCGATCGCGTAATTCCTTCACCTGGGTAACTTCTTCGCTGACGTGCTGGATTGCCAATTCCGCCGCTTTCCCCAGCCCAATAATGGCGGGAACATTCGGCGTACCCCCTCGACGCCCTCGTTCTTGATGTCCACCAATTAACAGGGGACGAAAGCGCACCCCTTTGCGAACATAAAGTACCCCAATCCCCTTAGGCGCATGAAGTTTATGACCCGATAGAACCAAGAAATCAACCGTACTTTCGCTCATATTTAAGGGAACCTTCCCCACCGCCTGCACCGCATCAACGTGGAACAAAATGCCCCGTTCTTTGACAATTTGCCCAATCCGTTCAATCGGGAAAATCGTCCCCGTTTCATTATTGGCGCACATCACCGAAACCAGCGCCGTGTCGTCGGTGAGAGCGGCTTTCAGTTCCTTGAGATCAATCAATCCTTTGCCATTAACGGGTAAATAAGTCACCCGATAGCCTTCTTTTTCCAGTCGTTTGCAAAGCGTGTAAACTGCTGGATGTTCCACCGCCGTAGTAACAATATGCTTCTTGTCCGGTTGGGTGATCAACGCCGCGCGAATCGCCGCATTATCCCCTTCCGTACCACAACTGGTAAAAATAATTTCTGTCGGTTGAGCGCCCAATAATGCCGCAACTTTTTCTCGTGCTTGCTCTAAGCTGCGGGATAATTGTCCACCAAACGTGTGCATACTGGAGGGATTTCCATAATATTCACTCAGATAAGGCAGCATCTCCTCCAGTACAGCCTCGTCTACACGGGTGGTGGCATTATTATCCAGATAAATTACACTCATAAATCTACCTATAGAACATCAGTCTAGGAATCGAACTCGATGCTAAAATTCCTGTAAAATCGTAACCAAAGATACCAAATACTCTATGTTTGAATCCGGGCGGGTTTAGTCAAGGGATTGGTTTTTGTCAAACGTTAGTGGTAAAACCCGCCCCTACGACATTTGATATTGCTCGTAGAAGTCCAACACTACGTTTTCAATCACGTCATACGCTTCAACGCACTCAATTCCCTGTGCCTGTAATTGTTCCTTGGGACAAGCCCCAATCTTAGACACCATGACAGCTTGGCAATCCGAAAGCGTTTGCATAATAGTGTCGAGTACATCGGCTTCACCATACCCGCCTTGGCAATAGGGAGTGACGGAACGCCGATCAATACAATGGGCTTCATCGCGATCAACGTCGTAAATCTCGAATTCTTTAGCATGACCAAAATGCTGATTAACCAAGCCACCCCCTTTACTGGCGACAGCGACGCGGATTTTAGTCCGATTGGCGACAGAGGATGTATTTTCAGTTCGAGTCGCGTTCAGGAATTCTTTAGGCTCTTTGCCCGTTTGTCGTTCCTGAGGTCGTTTCAAGTCGTATTCTGATTTCATCTTCAGACTGTTGGTGTTCATGACATCCTTCCTCCTCCGGTGTCCTCGAATCGCCTAATCGTCTCGGCGTAGCCAATCCAGTAACTGTTTGAGTCATGGGCTTGCGGCATTGTCTGAATTAAAAGATAAATGCACCCTTAACACCCAACGCCAATACTTAAACAGTTAAGTATGAAGGAGTTGATTGAGCATCCTTCATACTTGAATTCCGGCGATAGTTGTTTTTATAGCAGCTCGGTCTAAAAAGGAGGTTCTGTTCGCCTGGGGTTAAGACTTATTAGATTAATTAGTTATGTACTCATCACCCTAAAGTCTGATTACAGAGGCATTTCAAAATTCTTTGGGGGTAGGGGTTCTAGTGTTTTTGGGATGGGGTGCAAGTATTTAAGGGGTGGGGCGTTAGGGTTTTTGTACTCAAGCTCAAAGCCTATTGTAGTGCGGGATTGAGCCAATTTTATTTGGTTATTTTACTGAGTACAGATTTGTACTCAAAATGCTTATCGGTTAAATCTAACGTTTTACCTTGAATGGCATTTCTGTATCTAAATTAGCATTTTTTTGCGGAGTCTGCATTTCTATCGATTTTTTTTAGATTTTCCCCATTGGTGTAGATTGGGTTGAGGAACAGGGGTTGTAGAGACGCGCCATGGCGCGTCTGGGAGATGGAGAAAATGTAGGGGCGGGTTTTACCATTAACATTTGGTTTTCACCCTGATGTCACTAAACCCGCCCCAACGGATTAAGCTGTCATGCATTTAAATTGGGAATGGGTAACGACCATGGGAATCCCGCATTTCTCACACAAAGAGCGATCGCAAACTATAAAAGCCTTGGCAGACAGCGATTTGACCTCAGTTAGCTCCTCCAGTCGCACATAACAGTGTGTTGTTCATTCAATACTCTAAATCCAAGTCCTCCTTAACAAGCCAGAAAAGATCAATTAACTTGAACTGCCCTCATTACCTCTATTTTCGAGAGTTTTGGAGTTGTGCAGCAGACCCTAAATAAGGGCGCACGTCTATGCGCCCCTACTGTCTTAATGTTTGGGTTGGTGACGTGCTTATCCTATCGCTGATCACTCGCTTCTCTTTCTCGCGCCGCCTTTTGAAAAAATTGACTGTACTGTTGATGACCTTTGTGAAAGACAAAGTTTAAGGTTAAAGGCTCATCAACATCGCGAACATCACCGGGACCTTCCAGCACAATGATGTCCTCCCCAGATGTTTCATTATGACCAATTTTCACCGACTTGCGATTTTTGACTTCACCTTGGCTACTATCAATATAGACGATAATATTGCCTGTATTTAACTCCTGACCAATCGTTTGAATCAGTTGTAAAAAGTTGCGATCGCTCCCGCCTCGGCGAACTGTTACTCGTCCCTGTATGTCTTCCACAGAGCTATTTACCGTATCTCCAACGCCAATCATCAACGGCATGTCTTTCGGGTCGAAATTTGCTTTAACCAACTCCAGTAATTCCTCTAGGCTTTTGGGCGCTTGTCGCACATTAAAGTCTTCCCCTAAGGGATAGGAACCCGTCCGTTGAAAATAATAACGATTTAAAATCCCTAACACACCTGCCTCTTTAATCGCCCCTTGCAGCATAAACTGAAAATCAGTTGTGCCAGAATCTTGCCCTTGAGCTGGGCGTAACATTTCCTGTCCGTTTAAATCTCTGCCTAAGTTGGGAGCATAATGAACAAAAAACGAATCGCCTAACCCTTTAATCTGTGCCTCTTGTAACAGTTCTTGCATCAGGTTTTGCATGTCTTTTTGCAAATCCATATAAATTTGCGGGTATTGGCGCAGTTGTTCATGAAAGGTATTCAGATTCGCACTAGGGGAAGCCTTATTTTCCAGAACAGAAGCCTGGATACATTCCTCCAAGTTTTTAATTTCTGCAGCTGTACTCCTTGGTTCAAAAAAGCGGCGTAACCGGAGTTTAATCGTCTGCGGAACTTCGGCTAAAAATTCTAATTCGGCTTCACTAACACCAGGGTGAGAGACATTCCCTTGGCGGTCTTGCCACTGCACACCGCCACCCGCTAGACCAGGGAGATATAGCCCCTTTGCCTTAACCTCAGCCGGATTACCAAAGGCGCGTTCAATAATACCATTAACTCCTCGTTCTCCAATATGCTCTCCATTGGTCAGTACATAAAAATGACCCTCAAATGCCTGCGTTGCTTTGACATAGTTTCGGTCAATCACTCGCGTTAATGGGTCTTTAACCAGTCCCATACAGACGCCATCTAAATCTTGGATAATTAGGATATTTTCTACATTGATTAAAACATCGGCAAGGACTTCAGTCTTTAACGATAAAGTATGCTCATGGGGAAGAAGTTGAGAAGAAACACTCATTGATAAATCACTGATGACAAACAGTTCATATTCTATCGTTCATAGTTCATGGTTCAGCGATAATCCTCTGACTCTGCCACTCTAGCAACACAGCGCGACACTGGAGACAGGTTAAATCTTGCAGGAGGGAGTGAATTCCAGCGGATGTGGTGGGGTAGGTGATGCCGATTCGGTTGGGGTTGACCACGACTGTGGGGTCAAGTTCAGCAACGAAACCATAGAGAGATTGGTTGGAGAAAGAGCTATTGATTGCCCAGCCTGTAGAATTGAGAGGAGTTAGGTTTGCGATCGCGTCTTCAGAGACTCCTAATTCCCGGCTTAAGATTCCCGGAACGGCGGCGATGGAGGTTTGTTCAGGATTGACTCGTCCACCGGGAAAATCCAGCGTCGTTTCTCTGACACCAGGGCGATAGGTTGGTGCAGGAAGCAGAAATTTCCCCGCCTGAATCGTGATGATGACAACTGAATCAGCTTTTTCGACTCGCCAATAGTCAAGAATTCGCCCTTGGTCATCTTGTAGGCGTTCACCGATTAGGGTAAGCCATGGGGAACAGATTTCCACGAAACGGTCTAGGGTTTGCCAGGGGCGCGGTTTATTCATAAAACATGGGACTTTGGACAAAAAAATAAATTTGCGTAATTGATTGGCAAAGGCATTTGGGGCAGAAAAATTAGATGTAGGGGCGGGTTTAGGGACAATTGTAGGGGCGGGTTTAGGGACAATTGTAGGGGCGGGTTTAGGGACAATTGTAG